>DASQLB010000326.1:0-3241 GCA_035630235.1 Nitrososphaeraceae archaeon
TTATTTGATCTACTGGACCTAGATACTGTTTTATGATTTGTTGAGAAGTGTGTTTTTCTTTGTTCCATTTACTTTCAACAAGATAAGCATAACCATTGTTTTTTACTTGTTTTATTCTGATATACACCATATTTGTACACTAACAAATCTTTTATATATATTTAGTGCCTAAAAACAAAATATAGTGCTAATATTTCTATAAGAAGTTATCTTTATTAATTTCCTGAAAATGTTGATTTAATTTAAAATTTCAAGAGGACTTTAGAGAACATTTGTTTCTTATTTTATTAAATATAAAAGTTAGCACTATGAATTTTTTTGTCACTAGTATAAATAATAGTTGAATACTATAGTTATTATGAAACAATATGTAAAAATTTCAACATTTAAAATTATTGTCACAGGGATAATAACTTTAGTATCACTAATATTGTTAGCTCGTCTTTTAAATTTTGAAAATGCTTTAGGGTTTTCTCTGTTAATAATAGGAGGTATTGTTACTATAGGTTATACTTATTTAAAATATAATTACTATAGAAAAATGAATAAATTTGATAAAGAGATTCTTGAAAGTCTAAAATAGAATCAGATCAAATAAAATAGACAACCAGTTAAGTAACGGCCGAATGATAACATCTATAATGCTATCTCATTGAAAAGTAAATTAAAAATTTTAATATACATAATATTATAATATAATCCTTTGATTAAAGAAAATAGATGGCACTAAAATTAAATTATGAGGAACAAAAATTTAAATGAAAACTATTATAATAGAAAATTTGCAAATAACAAAAAATATATGAATGAAAAATGAGAAAATTCTCTCACAATGCATTTATAAATTTAGCTTGGTGTTATTTTTGAGTTTTTCTTGTGAATATGTCCACAACTCAGAATAATAACTATACTGCTAAAGTGAATAGGACTTATTGTGTCTGGATAATTTCAATTATAAGTGAATAGAGGAAGATGAATTCAAATAATTATATTATAATTATTGAAATAACTTTCTACCAATATCCAAGACAGTAAAGAACAATAAAATTAACGAAAAGTTTATCGATTACATATTATTCAAATCATATAAGTGGAAAAAAATTGAAACAAGTTGCAGTAATTACTGGCTGCTCGTCAGGTATAGGCTATGAGACTTCAATTTTATTAGCTAAAAATGGCTTTAAAACGTATGCCACTATGAGAAATGTCGAAAAAGGTGATAAATTAAAAGATATAGCTGAAAAAGAAAACCTTGATCTTAAAATTATTAAACTCGACGTCACCGATGACTATTCAATAAAAAATGCAATAAATGAAATAATTCAAGAAACCAGTAGAATTGATATTTTAGTTAACAATGCAGGTAACAATATTGCAGGAACAGTTGAAGATCTATCAATTGAAGAATTTAAGGAACAATTTGAAACTAATTTTTTTGGGTTAGTTAGAGTAACAAAAGCAGTTTTGCCCATAATGCGAAACCAAAATAACGGTATAATAGTTAATTTAAGTTCAATAGTTGGGAAAATGGCTATTCCTTTGAATTCAGCGTACACAAGTAGTAAATTTGCGGTAGAAGGGTTTTCTGAATCTGTTAGGTATGAACTAGAAGATTTTGGAATTAAGGTAATTTTGATAGAGCCAGGTGTGATAAAATCAAATTTTTATGAAAATATAAAAATGTCTAAAAATTCGCTCGCTGACCCAAAATCTCCATATCAACCGATTACTCAAAAAATATTTGAAGCATTTTTGTCAATGATACAATATGCTTTTCCTGCGAAAATAGTAGCTGATGTAATTTTAGAAGCAATAACCTCTGATAATCCAAAGATAAGATATGCAGTAGGAGACGATGCTAAATCTATCACTGAAGCTAAAAAAAGACTATCCGATAAAGAATTTGAAAATTGGGTTAAAGAAGGATTCTTTGAAAAAAAAGGATTCATAAGAGAATAAAAAAATAAAAAAGTTATAATTATAATTATTATTTGAAATTTATTACTATTATAAATAAATACTAAATTAATTAATCAATTAATTAATTGATATTTTTATATTTTTATATTGTGATATCTGTATTATAGTATAGTCATGTTATCAAATCAAAAATGATTATTGGATTTAAAAGCGAAGTACAACATAAAATTGGATTAAACAAATCATTTCAAATTAAGTAATTTGTTGCATTAAATTATGGTTCTAATTTCGAAGAAAGGATCTCAAATACTTATAGATAACAATTAATGTCATTGCTCTTAAATTGCCTTCTATCATATGACCGCAGATAAATAAACTAATTGCGCTCACCAATAAAATAATACCATATAATAGAGATTTATTATGATCCATAAAGTAAAAAATTATAAAATATATTCCAATAACATAGAGTGGTAAACCAATACAATGTAATATAATATTAATCGGATGTCTGTGCGTATTTTTAATTGCCTTAAGTAAATTCATTTTCAACGTCTAAGTATATAGAGAAAAGCAAATTTTAATCTTATCAAATATTATGAGTCTAAATTCAAATAAAATAGTTTAAAAATATTATTTAATTTTGATTATTATTAATTGATTCATAATAAGGTCATATAAATTTAAGAACTCTCTCTTTCTAGACTATTTAGTTATGTTGTATGATTATCAAAGGAATAGAATATTTTTAATTGTTATAAAACAGACAATAGATTACCTACTAATTGAAAAACTTCCTTTACATTGTTTGACTTGTTTAAGTTAAATAATAAGTATTAATACCTATCATTTATTCAGGACATGTTAAATTTTATTGATAATTTTAACATAATCTAATAAAAATGATAAATTGCTATACTTTGTAGTGTTTGTATATGTGGGTATTGATTTTCCGGTAGTATTAAGAGAATGAAGTTAGAAAAATTTTTATAATAATCTTCTATAGTATTGGTAATGATAAAAACGACTAATGTAGTAATAGCAGTAGTACTAGTCAGTGCTGTGTTTTCTTTCCTCTTTGTAGGATATACAAATGGAATTAATTTCGCTGTTGCACAGACTGCAAATACTTCCGACCCAGGTCCTGAGACAATTCAAGATTTTGAGAAAGCAATAGGAGACAATAATAGTGCTATTATAAGAAATGATACAAACATCAGTAATCCAAATAATACTCTTCTTGATTCTACAGAAGTGAATATGGAAGAGGATTGTATGGTATTAAAAGATGGAAGTAACTACTGTCCATAAAATAAATCCT
>DASQLB010000327.1:0-2632 GCA_035630235.1 Nitrososphaeraceae archaeon
GGTGCTAAAATCTTGGATATAAAAAGAATTAGCAGAGAAAATAGTGAATCCCCTCATTCAACACAAAATGCTGAATTTTCAGTTAATACAATTCAAAAGCTTATTGCTCAAGGAGAGAGTAAAGCTCTAGATAGTTTAAAATAATAAATGGACTTTAAAAAATGACAATACAAGATAGTAGGATCTGATTGTGAAGCTATAAGATTCAATCCTAATATACAAATTAACAGGTAATTATTTTGTGCGTACAAATCAATAATCCATCGAAAGAAGTTAACAGAATCAAATCGATAGATTTATGAGTTAATATCAATATCTAATACGAAAGTAATCGAGATGTTAAATAATAATTAAAAAAATAAAGATGGAGACCGATGTATAGAATACTAAATATTCTATCTGTACACAAAAATACTATCATGCAATAGTGCTTGTGCAGTTGGATCTATTCTTCCTGCTTCAGACATTGCAAAACCATGACTTTTTATTACGTCATGTGTTCCGCCAAGTTTATCTCCCCATTTTGGTAACATTTCTTGTGCTATTCTTTCATCTACTGCATCATTATACTTTGCAAATACTGCCCAAGGATTTTCAAAACCTCCAAGTTGTTTTGCTATATTACTCAATAGAATCTCATTATTGGCTTTTGCAGAGGCAATTTGCAAGTCGTATATGAATTCTTTTTGTATTTTTACATCTTCAACTGTCCCAAGTCTGGTAAGGTGACCTCCAACAAACGTATCAAACTTATAATTGTCCAAAACTATGTCATGTGCTTTAATATATCCTGCAATATCTTTGGATACTGCAAGATATGGAAATGGTACCCATCCTGGAAATATTACATCAACTAACATCAACACCTTTTGTTTTGGTAAATAGATGAAGATGTTTCCATCATGATGGTTTGGACCATGATAGTCTAACTTGAGGATTTGATTTCCAATCTCCAAAGTATAGTTGTTTAAAAAAGTTACTGTAGGTATTGGTGGTACCATCGAAACATTTATGGCTACAGATTTGGCTCTTTGTAATTCAGCTGCAGTCTCTTCATGAGCGATGTATACTGCATCTTTTGGAAAAATACCAGCAGCACCAATATGGTCTATGTGTCCATGACTATAAATTACATGAGTAATTGGTTTGTCAGTAACTTCAGAAATGGCTTTCAGATAATACTTGCCAATAGAAGGTGGGGCATCAACTGCTACAACACCCTCATCTGTTACCAAAAATATTGTTTGGTACGCACCATCTGTTACCCAATATAAACCATCACGAATTTCTTCAACTAGATATCCTTTTGAAGGTATTTCAGGACCTTTTGCTGTTTCTGGTATTATTAATTTTGATATATTGCTATTGTTGCTATTATCCTTACTATTATTGTCAATGCTAGATTTGTTGATATTATATGATTCTAATGCAACTAGTCTAGTGTTTTCTTTCTCATCAGCAAATATCTCTGAACTATTTAAGGACACAAATAAGACTCCACAGATCAATAAACTATATAAAGCAAAATCTTTTATGCCTCGTATTTTGTCTATTTTAGATATATTTCTATATTCTAATATTCTAGACAATCTGTTTGTTTTTCTCCCATTTTTTTCTTTAATTCCAGTTTCATTCGCATTTCTTTTATTGTTATTATGAAACTGAATTGTTTTTCTCATCAAATTTTTCATACTAATACTGTAAAAAGGTAAGTATATAAATTGAGTAGTAAATATACAGTAAGTAACTGTAAAAATGGTAAGTATTGAAAAGAAAGTAAAAAGGAGGAAAATTAGAGATTGAATGATAGAGAAGTACAACTTATGGAAACAGATATGAAATGGTGTCCAATTGATACTACGTTTAAACTCATAGGTAAAAAATTTACTCTTCATATTTTACGAAATATGATAATTTTAAAACAGACAAGGTTTAACCAGATGGCCGAATCAATTGAAGGAATAAACACAAAGACTCTTGCAACCAGACTCAAAGAGATGGAAAGAGTTGGATTGATATCAAGGAAATCGTATAATGAAATACCCCCAAGGGTTGAATATAGTGTAACCGAAAAAGGAAAGGCACTTGAATGTATTTTAGAACAGATGGCCGCGTTTTCAATGTTTTTTTATCCAGAAGGAGTGTTTGAGGACAAAATACCCAGAACATTTAAGGAATTTTTTGGTAGATGTACTACAAGGTTAAAGTAACTGACAGCAGTCTATCTTAATTGAAATATGCATAAAAATTTATTATAGATAGTTTTCATTTGTTTGTCTCTTTGTATAGCTATTGTTGTAATAGATTATTTATGGATCATAATTATAATTGTATTTCGAGTATATTCTATTGAGAATATTATATAACATTATTGAAAATTACCACAAGATAATAAAAGTCAAATCGCAGCCTTGTGATAGTTGTAATTGCAGTGATGAATGAAGACGATTAACTCGTATTTTCTACTATAATCTATCTTATTATAATATTAAAATTTTTTGAATTGCACTACATAATAAGGCTATAAATAATTCTCAAGTATGAAAGTATTATTTTAATTCCTTTTAGTTTCATGCATAACTATAAAAACGTAAATTCCAGAACCTAACGCTATAAATCCCACCGTTTGAAT
>DASQLB010000328.1:0-3915 GCA_035630235.1 Nitrososphaeraceae archaeon
ACCACCGATTTAATATAATCTCGTCAATACGGATATATTCAATGTCAGAGGGTCCAGAGGTAAAAATCGTTGCAGATAAAATACTTGCCTCAATGTGCGGAAAAAAAATAGAAGATATTATATTTAAAAATATGAATACAGATATTAAAAATAGGATCATAGGATCTGAATTAAAAGAAATTAAAACATTTGGAAAGAATATTGTAATTAAATTTTCTTCAGGAATTTACCTTCGTAACCATATGATGATGTGGGGAAAATGGAGGATTTATGATCGGCATGAGTATGATAATGGATTAGCAATACCACCTGTAAAGGTAAAATGGAAAAAAAAATCAGTGCTAGTAAAAAATGTTAGAGATGTAAGAAATGATTCCCGTTTAAGATTGACAATCATTACAAAGGAAAAAGTTTTGGTTGAATTTAATGGCCCAATATTACAATTTTCAATAAATAATCCAGCAGAAAAAGAACCAATAAAATCTTTAGGTCCAGATTGCCTAGATGAGATTTTCGATCAGGATGAAGCTAATAAAAGATTACAAACAAAACCTCAACTTCTCATTTCGGAGGCTTTATTAGATCAGAAAATAATCTCGGGTATAGGTAATAAATATAAATCTGAAATTTTATTTATTTGTAAAATTTGGCCTTTTAAACAAATTTCAAAACTTGATCCAACTGAGGAAAAAGTTCTTTTTGAAGGAATTCCAAAAATACTCAAATATGGATATAAAAACTTTGGTAGGACCAGACATTTGTTAGAAAATGAGAAAAATTCTTGGAATACTAGACATTGGGTTTTCCGAAGATCAGGGAAATTATGTTGGATATGCAAATCAGAGATTAAATCGGAAAGGACAGTAACTAGTCGTTTAACATATTGGTGTCCAAATTGTCAACAATAGTATTTAATTATATTCATATCAATTTCCCATTTTTTTAGATCTAACAAAGATATTAATAGAAGGGGCAAGAATTTTTTGTAAGAATTTTTTAGTAACCCCGAGACATCTCTTGTAAATTTTTTTAACCTAATCATTTTATTTGAATGCTTGCCATTTCAAGAAAAGTAATAATAATTTTATTAAGTTAATTGTTAATTAAGATTAAATCATTAATAACAATAATAAAATTAACCTATAATATTTTAAATTCTATTAGTTATAGAAAAGATAAGAAATTGAGTAATCATAGCATTAGTTTGCTTGTATTGATGATGATAATAATAATATTGGGTTTACCTGTACAATATATAATTATACAAATTGCATCTAGCCAAATAGATAATTCTACTTCTACTAATAATATTACCAATACAACTCAGCCTGGGTCCATTGTCAAACCTAAAGTTGATCTAAAAGTAGAAGGAACTATTGTCGATGATAAAATTAAGGGAGGAGACGGAAATGATGAGCTAAATGGAAGAGAGGGAGATGATCAACTAAATGGTGGAAAGGGAGATGATGAAATCGATGGAGATGAGGGTAATGACATAATAAAAGGACAACAAGGAAATGATATAATTGAAGGTGACGAAGGCAATGATAATTTGATTGGAGAAAGGGATGTTGACATAATCACAGGTGATGACGGCGATGATAAAGTAATTGGTGGAAAAGGTGACGACCACCTGGATGGAGGAAAAGGAAGTGATGAGATTAATGGAGGAGAGGGAGCAGATTTCATGATAGGAGGTTTGGGAGCAGATACTTTTATTTGTGATGAATTTGATAAAATTATGGATTTTGGTTCTATAGATGGTGATAAAAAGATCGGATCGTGTTTAGTTGTAAATAACATTAAATCTAACACAACACAACTTGGAGGGAATACTACTATACAATAATTAATAGTATGCATTATTCATATATTGACTAAAAAATTTTATTATAATATTTCTATGTGTCACACTCGTATAGTGTTTAATTGTATATTTTATAATTAAATAGTAAATTGTAACTGTAGTTTGGCAAGAGCACTTGAACTTTTTTTCCTGACTAAATATCACCTACATTACCAGAAATATTTTTTTCAATTTCATGACCTCCTTTACTTTTTAGTTTTCCTGTTTCTGATATTTATCGAGTGATTCAGGATGAAATCTTTTTAAATACAAACCCAAGAATTTATCGATAACATATTTACAGATTTTTTGAAGATTAAATTCAAAAACATCTTTATTATAATAACCTTTAATGAGTATTAAAAGGTATAATTAACCATATCGTATAGATCATGACTACTTTTTCAAAGTCTTTGAACCTAAACATTAATCGAGTGAAGATGACATTTTGAGTGTCTGAATTTGTTGTTCAGATTTTCAAGTTAGAATAATTGTTTGGGATAAAATCTTTATTTTGATTTTACTATTATTGGAGTTGTTTTTTCTTTCTTCCAGATTTGTGACCTAAATAAACAATTACAAATCCTCCTAATACTATTATTAATCCGATAGATCCTATAATTACTAGAGGTATTGTCATTGTAGATGCAATCCAAAGCAAACCGAATGAAACAATTAGTACCCCAAGAAAATAGCCTGCAAATTTACTTGCATATCCCATATATAAATGTCTAACATTTGGATTTTAAGGTTTTAGTTCAATTTAGAAAATGAATTTAAATGGTAGATTATATTTATTAATTCTTCTCTAAAAATTGTATGTTTTGATGAATATATAATCCGGTTTGAGACTAATATAACTAGATTGATGGCTATAATACTAGAAATTTGATCTAACTTATTCTATTATTAAAATCAATAGTATAGGAGAATTATTAGTAGTCTTTACCAGGTTGAGAACTTTGATCTAGATAACAATTTTTTATGGATTATTAACTTTAGCACCTTATAACTTTATTACTATGCGTTTATAATATAATTTAATGGCTATATCTACCAAAGACAATAATACTTTAAAGAAAAAAGAGTCTTCATTAGGAAATATGCTTAAAGGTACAGGGATGTTTGTCGGTATCTTTATTGTAGTTTATATAGTTATAATATTTGCAACTGGAGGATTCAGTCAATAAAATACATCTTCTTTTTTTATTATCAAAGATTAATATTTCATTTTAATGATGATTTATTGTAGATCACAAATAATATATGTCCAAACTATAGAAAGTTTTAGATTTTAGTAATAAAAATGCATGTTTGGTAGTAAGATTATAGTTATCTATTTATATGAAGATTATATTTATATTAGAAAATCGAAGTGAATTATTTACACACAGCTTATCCAAATGTTTTTCTAGAGACATTTATTCCTATTGATAACATGCGTTATAGAAGTAAAAAAGTAAAAACATCCCCTATTATTATCTATAAATTGAGATCGTCGCATTTTTCATAATTAATGACTAGTCTAAAAATTAGGATATGAAAATGGATGGATAATAATTACCATTCACTAATCTCTTTTACTATCATCGATTAATACAATTATCTTCTTTAAGATATTTCGTTTAATTTATCTATACTAGGATTTAGTAGTGGTAAACAGTATCTCCGATTGTCTTTTTCCAATCTGACCTTATTCCTGGTTTCCCTTTCATTTTTTCAATATAATTAAATGCAGAAAGACCAGCTGCAGCTCCATCGCCACAAGCAGCCACAATTTGCTTATACAATATATTGGTTGCATCGCCGGCTGCAAAAATCGCTGGATGTGCTGTTTTCCCACCTTCAGTCACTTCTATTTCGCCTTTTGAATTAACTTTAACTAGGTGTCTCACAAAATCTAAGTTGATTTTTGATCCCATTTCGATAAATAATCCATCAACGTCAATTGTCTTTTCTAAACCAAGATTATCTTTAATTACAATTTTTTGAAGAGTATTGTTACCTTGAATTTCTTTGATAATAGTATTAGGAACCAATTCAACATTCCCTTTTTTTCCTATAGAAGA
>DASQLB010000329.1:0-3089 GCA_035630235.1 Nitrososphaeraceae archaeon
ATACAATAGACTCATTTTATCGTCCCTATTAGTATTATTTTATCATGAGTATATTTCTATCAAATTTCTATCCCTGTTGAATATTTTAAGAATAATTTTAAAATAAGTTTCTAATAATAAAAGCTAAATACATGATAGTAGAATCCTATATTGGACTCCTCTTTTAGAACCGCTATCGGTATTAATCTAAATGTTTAAGTGGCCAAGAATAAGTTTATTAATATACGGCAAATTACTTGATAGTGTTTTTAATTTTTGATATAATTGTTATTCTTTGATTTAGATTGTGACAATTTCCCATCTCATAATTAACTTATCAGATAAACCTACAATAATATTATCTTTTAATTTTATCGTTTTTCTATAATCTTTTTTATTTTTGTTGTAATTCTTTATGTTCTGGTTTTAATATATAAGTTATGCAAGTCTTATCGATATTTCTATCATATTTATTAACATTTAGCTGTTAAAATATAATCTAGAGACATATACAGAAAATTATTTATGATAGACTATCAGATACCAATTAATGAGAAGAATATCATATATTCAAATATTTTTCAGTTTTATACTTTTGATAGGAACTATTTCTTTCCTAAAATTTCAAGATGATAGAATGTTTGAAAGAATAATTGCACAAGAAGATATATCAATAAATAATAATTCTCTATTACAAAATAATCAGACAGAAGTATCAATTCATAATAAAAATACCGTAGTTCAACTTTTAGCCAATCACTTGGAAACTAAACTCAATAAATCAGCTATAATATTAAAAATAGTAAGCGATATTCCACAAATTAGGGCTCTACCTAATGCAAGTTTAATCAATCCTTCTTTTCATGGTATTCCAAAAGATGCAGAAATTCAAAATAGACAGATATTCCAAAATATTTTATCTATAGATAAGGATTTTGAAGTAATTTCCTATTTAATGCCAAATGGTGATATGTACTTTCAAGAGCCTTATTCGCGCCAAGAGAATCTCACTAGAGATAACTTTGCACTTAGAGATTATTACAAGGGAGCAGTTTCTACTGGCGATACCTATCTTGGAAATGTAATCATATCTGCCTCTTCTGGCCTTCCCGCAGTCCTTATGTCTATACCATTATACTCTGCTAATGACAGTAGTAGTAGTAGTGAGGCAAAGCATACTGAGAATTTGATAGGATTATTGGGGGCTAATCAAGGCATTTCTACATTTAACAAGTTTTTACAATCTCTTCCAATATCTAAAAATGAAACTGCAATATACGTAGATAACAATGGCCAAATTATTGCCAGTTCATCATCATCACCTTCATCACCTATTAATAAGCAAGGTCAATCAAATGCTGGTGGTAATATCTCTTCACTTCAATCTTTCAAAGATGTTATAAGTGGCAAATCAGGATACAATATTGAAAATATAAATAATAAAGATATGTTAATTGTATACGCACCAGTCAAATTCAAATCAACAATATGGGGAGTACTCTTTTTCTCTCCTTTATCGAATGACAATAATAACAAATCAATCACCTAATTGGAAAATCTAATCTTAATATTATTCAAAATGTCTCAAATTAGACTTCTATTTTAGAATAGCTATCGGTCTTATTTCCATTTGTCCATAATACCTAAATATTCTACTTGTTATTGTTGTTATTCTGAATATATTACCTCAAATTAAACAAATAAATGCATTAAATCTAAATAAATATGACTATTATATAGTCATTATACATACGGTTATATACCTTAGTGACTTATATATATACATGTCAACAAAAGAAAATACAACTAAATTTAACAACACTAACACGAATTTTAATGAAAGAACAAATAACACCTTAAATCAACAACAAGAGGCAATAAACAAGACACTAGACAACACATTAAATAATATAAAAAGAACAACTGATGAAGCTACACGAGAAATTCCACGATATTCACAACGTATTGCTGAGTATCAAGAACAAACTATTCAAACCATAAGAGATATTGCTTCTGACTATATCGAAGCACAAAAACAAGTAATAGCCTCTTTTCAATCACAAGTAGACAGAAATAGTGGTAATAACAATGGAGTGTGGGACTGGTTTAATCCACAAAAAATCGCAGAAAATCACGCAGTAATGGTAAATAACTTTACAAGTTACCTATTAAATACTAGCAATCTAATAAACAATGCTCTATCATCAAATATGAGAGTATACAACACAGCACTTGAACAAACACGTGATAATCTAAAGGCTTGCGCAAAAACAAACACCAATTTCATACAATCAGTTAATAGCCAAAATAAAGAGGTAAATTCTAGCAGTCCTTAACAACCTCTTTTATTATCAGATACAAAAGACAGTATCAGAACGACTAGCATACAGTAACGATTTGATTGATTTAAACCAATCCACAGCAAACCAAAAGCAGAAAGAAATGTAAATGAATCCTTATAGCTGAACCAGACTCAGAAATTCATGTTCTTTATTCTCTTTTTATAAAACAGTATGGTTTTTCAATATCAGATGTGAAGGTTGTACAAAATGGCAACTAATGTTTAGAAATTGTATTCTCCGATACATACAACAACGATAACTACTGTGTTATCATTATACTAGATACTCACCTTAATGACATTTCAGGCTTTGAAGTTGCAAGAAAGATTCGTGATAGATTACCACATAAAAGAATCATATTAACTACAAGGTACTCATTAGATAATATAATAGATTAAATTGGAATAAAAAGTGAAGAGGTGATTTTAAAGCCTTTTAACTTTTCTAAATTATTTTCTATTTTAAAAGAACCAGTTCCTTATTAGCAAATGAATCTGACATAAATAAAAAAAAGTTTTTATTACTATTAAAAGGTAAACTAAATAATATGCCTAATGGTAATAGTCCAAAAAGTTCTTCTAAAAAGTCTACTAAA
The DNA here is from genome assembly GCA_035630235.1 of Nitrososphaeraceae archaeon. GTDB lineage: Archaea > Thermoproteota > Nitrososphaeria > Nitrososphaerales > Nitrososphaeraceae > TH1177. Next base: position 2,917 of record DASQLB010000329.1, read on the forward strand.
AATATCACAACAGCAAAAAAAGTAAAAGAAACAAAATCAGTTCCTATAACCGTACAATTAAACATACTTAAAGTTCTGATAAATGAACGTCCTCTTATTCCATTATTGAGAATACTTAAGAAGAACAAAGAGTTGCACACAAGAGAATTACTTATCACTATGGGAAGTTGGGG
>DASQLB010000330.1:0-2387 GCA_035630235.1 Nitrososphaeraceae archaeon
GATGATTTATTTCAGAAATATTATTAGACTAGAAATTCAAGAGAATCCTAATGTATTATTCAAAAATTTATTAGTTGAATTTATTAGAAATGATAATTATCAAAGGTTAATAGAATTGTTAATATAATTTTATATAAAATACTAATCTAGCCATAAATTAGGGACATCAATATTATTATAGAGAGATGGACACTGAAAATAAACTGAAAGAAGCACGTACTTTTCAATTAAATGAAAGAAAATTTAGATAGGCTAACCAATATTTACAAATACATCTGCACTAGGTTGTTGTTGAATGTACAAGAATCACAATCTTCTGCTCCAATATTGAAATTTGTCACACAAACATTAATTTCATCTCCTGCAGAAACCAGGATACGCTCTTGTAAAAATGTTCAGCAAAAATGAACGTATCCCTCCATTCCCAAGAATATTCATCAGTATTAGCAGACACTTTCGAATTATCGCGAAGAGATGCTCCTCGTGTATGTATATACACGTCTCCAGTTTATTCATTCTTTTAATAGTCTGGTGAATGCAATGAAGATTTTAGACATCAGAATAGTTAGTGGTGTTTTTCTCTTAATGCCATTATCCCAGATACTATATACAATACAAATCCTGGAATACCCCATAGCTGGATTGTTAGTATTAGAATTACTCCGCATAAAATTAGTGCTAATCCAACTACTTTTGTATTTTTTATACAAAAGACAATAAAAAGACCTGCCAACTTAATTGCAATTATTTTGACAGAAATAAGTACTGCATCAGCTAAGAAAAACCCTAAGATTGGAATGCCAATTAAAGGATTAATAAATAAATAGACAAAAATCACCAATAAAGGAAGAATAAGACTAAGAATTGTTGTAATTAATGTAAACTTTTTGTATAGTAACAACTTTTACTTTATTTATTATAATTATACTGCTACTATAATTAATATTCTATTTGCATTCACTGCCTTCACGCCTTCACAATTTACTATGAATTCTTTAATAGTGGTTAATCAAGAAGAAGAAAAAGAATATTTAAAATAATAAAATCTATTTAAATCCTGGATAAGCATACAAGAATTTAACCAAAGTAATGGACAAGGTACTCATATAAGACACATTATCGAATACGAATTACCAACTTCAGGAAAAATTGCTAATTTCCTTACAGGAGACCAAGCAAAGAACAAAATACAACAAAGTTTGCAGCAAGCTGCTCAAACAGTAAAACAAAAACTAGAATCAAATTCAGATCGTTCCAATGCATAAAAAGTTGATATCTAAATAGGGTTAATAAAAAAAGAAAAGGGAATAGTAGTAATAACCATGAGCAATTCTATTTATAATAAAGTAGGATATATAGAAATACCTACAGATAACATTGAAGAGACAAAAGAATTCTATTCGAATATGTTTGGTTGGGAATATGAGAAAAGCAAAGAAGGAGGAGGAGAAAAGTATTGGTTAATAAAAAATGCTGGAGTGAAGGGAGCAATAACTTCAAAAAGAGAAAATAATCAAACTCCCACATTTTATATTATGGTAGAATCAATAGATGACTTTATAACCAAATCTCAAAAACAAGGTGCAAAGGTGATAGTCAACAAACAGGAAATATCTGAAGGATTTTATGCTACCTTACAAGACAAACAAAAAAATACATTTGGTTTATGGGAAAGCAAAAATGAATAACTGAATTAAAAACAATTCAAAAACAAGTACTGATAATAAGAGCTAATCCAATGTAGTGATAGAACCATACTAACTTTTATTTGTAAATAATATTAAGAATGTTTTTCTATAGTTATCCTAACTTTTCTTGTGGTATTAATACAAAAATAAGAAAATTATCTACAATTCTTGTATATAATTTTGTTACTGTGTTCATTAAAATGAAAATAACTATTCTAAGAATTTGGTGGAATTTTAAATTTTAGGATTTTTTGCGACTTCACCGATTTTGTTTTTGGGAATTGCGATTTTGTCCTTGAATTAAAGTACGTAAATAAAATAGTAGTACAGCAACATCTTTAAACTTTGTTGTCCATAGATAATCATGAGTAATTCAGAGGAAAATAATAATCAAAATAGTAGCGAGGAATTAGAATCAGCACAAGAAAATCCTAAAGAGATAGGCTCTGCAGAATCAGACCCTTCAACTACAGAGCCAGCAGGAGATTTACGAGATAAAGCTGCAGAAAACATAGGTGAAGATGATTCTAAAGCACCAGCATAGAATTTTTAACATTTATTTTTTATTATCAAAAATTATACTGATTTAAGTTCGAGGTATACAGAATAATTCATCACTTAAAAATTGCTAATACTTGTAAATAAGTTCTCTGATAATTATTATTATATCATTTAATAATATCGTTATTAACTTTATTG
>DASQLB010000331.1:0-8720 GCA_035630235.1 Nitrososphaeraceae archaeon
AATATGCTGTATATATAGTAAGAGATAAAATAAATATGAAAAACTCAGTTATTGTAAGTCCATCTTCCCATTTTGTTGTGATAACTACAATAATAGTGTATGCACTACTAGCCCCTATATTTTTTGAAATGGATAATGCTTATGGAGCAGGAACAAACTTTGTTGTTGATAATGATAAGACAACGATGACATATAGTCAACAACAACAAGTAGAAGTAGATACTAAATGTAAATCTCCTTGCTCATCTGGTGCAGAAATGTGCATAGCAATGTGTGCATAGGGAAATAAAATAAGTTAATAAATAATTTTTTTATTTTTTAATAAATCTTTTTTTTAAACTAATCTATCAAAGTTATAAATACATTTTTTGTGTTTGCACTATGCCAAATCTTGACCCTTGAGTAAATCAAAATGAAAATATGACTACAAACAAATTTGAAAATCATTTACTATCTATTAAAACTGAACGTCAAAAAATGATTCATCCTAATTCACAATTGAATTAGAGATTCCAGCTAGAAAAGCTGTAAGATTATGGTCCCAATTTTTAAGATTAGAAAAAATGTATGAGTGCTATGAATTTTATCAGACATTCCGATATCAGATACCAGAACTATTAGCTATTAGTACTTTTATCAGACAAAATCAGATCGATATAACAAATATTGTAAGTGTATTAAAAGATGCAAAAGACATATTTCAATTCCAATCATATCGTTCAGAAATTAACAATGAAATAGAGAGATTGAAACAAAATAAAAACAATCAACAATATTTTCAAAATAATCTTTATTATCCACTTAAACCATTACCAAAAATTAATTGGAATTATCCAATTTATTTTTTCTAAATTTCTAGAAATATTTGATTTAAGAGTAATAAATGAGATTATGAAAACTTATCGTTTGATTAATCTACCTGCTAACTGTTGTTCGACAAGAATAAATATGTAAAGTTAGTGCACCTTTAATACAAGGACCTTCTTCTATGTATCGCCATGAAAAGAGAGGAAATAACAGAACAGGTAAAAACATGGTTATCGAAAGAAACTGAACAACAAGAATGGAAAATTGCAATCAAAGATGATGACCCATCTTATTATTATTGCTATAGCATTGTAAATGAAAGTGACACTATTTTATTCACAATTTGTATTGAAAAAAAAATTGATAGAGTGATTGTTATGAATAATATTACCTTTTCGAAACAAGATGGAACTAACTATAAACTATCGCAAGAAAAAGGTAAGTATTGGATAGATTTGAAATTACAATTATTAAATTTAGGTATAGATGTTAAGGCAATACCTGATGTTGAAAGATTGGAAACAATACAATTACGAAAGGTGATATATTTTGATGGATGGTCGAGAGACAGATTTGTGAATGATGTACGAAACATAATTGATTCTTCTGAGATACCTGAATTGATATTTAGAAATTATACTAATTACATGAATGAAAAAATCCAGAAGGATTAACTATTCTTATTTTTCCTTTAAAACAACAATTTACTTTAATTTCTGAACTTAATACTAAGATGGTGTGAAGTTCGTGACCGATGGGCAAAATATACCTTCCCAATCGATAAAAATCTGGCAAACCTGACAGCGTTTTTGTCCTATCAAATAACGCTGATCATTTAAGGGTCTAATTACTTTATGGCGCGAACATATTCCCTTACACACCATATCTCATTATATAATAATTATTAGTATTTGTAACTTGTATTATCTTAACTTACCTGCCTCTATTCCTGCTGCAGCACATTCTTTCAAATAGATTTTCTCACATTCGTTAGATATAGTTATGAATTTGTGAATTACTGAGATTATTCTATAAAAATATCTCAAGGAGGGAGTAATACCGATAGTGATTCTAAAATAAGAGTCTGCTACTATAAGTTCTACTACCATGTATTTAGCTTTTATTATTAGAAACTTATTTTATAATTAATTATTCATACACTGGTGAATGACTTTGCAAACTTTTACCTAAAATCTTTCTACCTTTGTTGTCTACTTTATTTGTATGAATCTTTTTTTCAATTCTCGCATCAAGTTTATTCTCTGACTTTTTTTTATTTATAGATTCATTTTGTAGATGATTTAAAAAATTATTATCCCTAACAAAAGTATAATCTTCCTTATTAGAATCCTCTTCTATTATCCTAATTTCCTTCTTTTTCTTACCCATTTCTTTAACCTATTTTTTATATTTGCAAATTATCAATCGATATTATTTCAAAAAAAATAAATTATGAATAAATCAGAAAAACAATCTTATTTAAAACTGGAGGTAAAATATTCTTATATTAATACAACTCTCAATTCTAATACAAGACTAAAAAAAGTATTATTTGTAAAAAAATTTTCTTAGAAACTTCTAGTGTATAATACTGAAAATTAGTTTTAATAAATTTATATATTTGATAAAAATAATATTTATAATAATTATGAGTCATACAAACAGTACTACAGTAAAATTAACAACATCATTAAATACCCATGACGGAATTGATGATCAAATATTTGTTACTAATACATTTTTATATTGTAATACTTGTGGAAAAAGTATTGAGAAAAATCCAATTTTATGCTATATATTCATAGACTATTTTTGTAGTAAAAAATGCCATGATAAAAAACATAGAATAAATTCGGAAAAGATTGATAACCTAGATTAAAATATTCATTTGGTAGTGGATGTTATGCAGAGGCTACAATATATAACAGCCACTTAACTAAACTGTAGTTATTATTGACTTTGACTTTGTAGCAGCATTTATACTAATAGAATAAGTATAATAAATCAATTGTTGATTTTTGGCAAGAAGCGAATTTATTTGAGTAAATTGTACTTCTTCTGCAGTTGTCAGACAATGATAATGATGATGATACTTCAAAAAAAGTTGTTGATTATAACTTAAATGAAAATCAATTTGCAATAGAATATACTGCTATATTTGAAGATGGAACTTCTGATTCTTATATTGAAAATAAAATAATAAGAAGAAAAGTAGCAGAAAGACTTCCTATTTGGGTTGAGTATATCAAAAAGAAAGAAGAGAAATCTAAAAAAGAAAAATCAAACAGATAATAGTTATTTTTATATCAAATAATAAAAAATTGCATTTTAAACTTGATTTAAAGATGAACATCAAAAAGAATACGACCTAGACTATATCCTACATAAATGTTTAATTTGTCATAACTTGTATCACTGTTCATTTGGATATTGTAACCATATACATATATCATTTACCTTCATTCTTAAATTGTATTTATAGCGCAGGATTAACCATTATCAAATATTAATTGGAGTTATCTACTTTATCATTACTAAATTTCTCAAACATGTTGATTAATACAATAGCACTAATATATTAAATAGTAACTTGCTTTATTAAATATCTTTACGTTTTTGTCACATTTACAACAGTAACAATGTCTATAAGAATTATAAGCATTTAACTATAAAGATATTTCCATTATTGCTTTAATAATAAGATTTTTACTTATTTCAAAGAATATAGAAAATTTGTGCCAGAATATTCATTTAACAGTTTCGACGGATAGCTAACTGTTTTTGACATAATATTCTAGTTCTATGATGCGGCTTCCTTATTTGTACCAGTAGTATCATATTCTACTTTATTAATGGTACGAGTAACATTTGCTTCCACGAATGTACAAGTCGTATCATATTCCGAAGTAGTATGACATGTACAAACTTCAGGAGATAAACTACATCCAACACATTTACCAGTATCAGTTAACTCTTTATGACATTCAGAGCATATAATATCCATCTAAAAAGTAGATATTGATTTAATGTATAAAAAGATTTTTTTATTTAATTGTAAGAATTAAATTAATAGTACCTAAAATGCTCTATAATTTACCTTTTCCCAGAATATTCTTCATAAGAATCCCTATGGAAATTTGTTCTACATGGTAGAATAGAAGGAATAAATTCGTTTTAGAAGAACTTTCATCTTATATATTACAAAGTCTAGAAGCCTATAATAATAAAACGGTTATAGTAACATTTGAAATGCCTGTTACAACCAATATGATAAAAATTAATAATGATATTCTAATCAATTGATTAAGCAATTAGTTTTTGAAATATTATATTATATGGATTTGTAAATTTGGCCAAAGAGAGTAATACAGATAGCGGTGCAAAAATAAAAGTCTAATGTTATAGTAATAAGGAAATTATTTAAATTTTACTTTCATTCACTGTATTGGAAAAATATTAGGTTCATGAACCCATACAATTTCTTATATTTCAATTGATATTTCAGCTCGACTCATATTTTGAGTAATAGATATAATCCAAAGTTTGTCTATTATATATAATTATTAATATAGTTTTTGAGGATAATGTTAATTAAATTGGTTCAACTATGTATATATTATGAAAATTTTAGCTAGTAGGTCAGATAGAGAAAACTTTCTTTTTCTTATTGGTATGATAGTAATTATTATTGGTATACTCGCTTTACTACTTGCTTATGTTTTCTTTCCAATCCACTCATCTGAATTCACTATTGGACAAACAGCAATCTCGGAAATCTTGATATGGAAATATATCTAAGCATACATTAATTCAACAAACTATCATTTCCAAAACTTATTCCACTGATAAAACTATTTGAAATTTTTTTTGTCACTGAAATATCAAAGATAATTTAAAAGATATATAAAAATTATGATAAAAAAGTCGATTACTTTGCTAAATCGTGTAGTTTTTTGCTAATAGTTTCACCAAGTTTTTTTGCAACTTCAGTTAGGTTGTTTCCTATGTTCTTTGCTACTTCAGTGCCGTTAGAGTCGCCATCACTAGCATTTCCTTGAATTACTTCACTAGTTTGATTTGCATCTTGTTGGATATGTTCACCTGTTTGATTTGCTGATTGACTCATATTTTCCAGTGTTTAGTTTGTGCTGTTGTTGCTATCTGATTGTGCAAATGATGAAATAGTTACTATAGAAGAAGAAAATATAAAGATAATTGCAATGAATATGGATATTGATGCTGGCACGATTGATTGATTGATTGAACTTTTAGAATCATTAAATCATTAATGTATTACTCTTTCTTTAGTTTCTTCTGCTTCATATTCTGAATCAGTACCTCTGTTTTAGTCTTTAATTGCCTTACCTAATGCTCTTGCTCCTGCTCTTATATTATCATCTAATCTTATATCTTCATCTGTCTCAATTTTTATGTCTTTATTGTTTTCCATTGTAATTTTTGTTACATTCTTATTTATAGCAATTAGATTTGGATTATACAGAATAATTTTTATGTATTATTTATTATGAGAGGGATTTATCCGTTATTAGTCAATTATCTAATTATCTAATTGCAATTAAGTTTTTCAAAGGATTTGTAATCTGTTATTAATTGTTGGGGATATCCACACATAAAAAATTGATTTGGATATCTGTCATTCAATATATCATTCTGAACCTCTTTTTCTTTTGAATCTCTATTAATTTTCTTTGTTTTGTCTATTAAATAGACAGGATTGTCTTTATTTAGGTCTTTATAATCTTCTTATTATCATTCTTTTTTGCAAAAGATATTTGAGATGAAACTTTGGGAATTATTAATTACTAAGTTTTATACTTTCGTCTATCTAATTTTATAACTTTCTCCTGTAACATAAACTATAAAAGTAATCACTGACTTTATTATAGTACTCGGTTATGGAAGATAATAAATTAAAATTCGTGGTGCATGGTAGAAAAGAAGGAGATAAATTCGTATTAGATAGAATTACAAACTATATATTACAAAATCTGGACTCATTTGATGATAAAACTATAATAGTAACATTTGAAAAGCCGGTAACCAATACTATAAAATTGGATGATAGTAATTTATTTAACTGACAATTCTTTAGGTCCTTATTTACAAATCTGCCAGTAGTATTCAAAATTATTCACCTCGTAAAAATCAATATTTTTTATTTTATCAGTCTGAAATTGGTATTGTTTAGGTACTCATAATATGTTGACCTTTTTATTGGAACAAACGTATTTTAATTATAAAATGAAAATAGTAGATTGAAATCTTGTTTAGCTAGTTAATTGTCTTTACATATTTTTGGATATTTCTTTGTATCTTTAGGGTCATCACATAACTCATCTTCATAATCTGTTTTATCTTCATCATTTTTTATTTTACATTTACCATTGTTCCATTCGCCATCATACTGTGAACACAAATCTTTAGCCTTATTTTCTGCATATACTTCATGTGTTTGTGAGATAGTAGTAGTTACTGCAACCATCATAACTGTCATCATTAAGAATGTTAATGCTTTTTTCATGTTGGTATCAATAATTAATAATATATAGAAGTTTGCGAAAATAATTATGAAAAATTTAAATGTTTTGAATTTTCATTTCTTCACTCTCTTCGTCATCGTCATCATCATTCCCATCAGTCTGACCTTGGGTCGTATTTCCAAATTCGGTCATTCCTGTATCATTTTCTTGTGCAAATGTTAATGATGCATTCATTATAGAGGATGAAGAATTATCCATTGATATGGTCTCATTTTGTGCAAATGTGGCTGGTATAAATCCTGCAATTAGAACAAATGCAAGAATTGGTAAAATTATTATTGAATGGATTTTTGATTCTATATCAAGTTTAGTTAAATATCATAAATAATGGAAAAATAATCCATATCCCAATGTAGTTATCTATATACAATCCTTTATTGTGAGATAACTGCATTACTATTACTATTGAAATCTAAATAGAAAATATAGATCTAATAAATATATACACTTTATACCATAGTTATCACCATTATGGTGAGCAATTTGGATCGTGATAATCAACGAATGGAGAAAAAAACATCTGAACCCCTAATATTTGCAACTAAAGATTTTCAATCATCATTACCTTCACAAGTGTCATCAACAAATATAACAAGTGTAAAAGATGAAAGATTGGAACTAGTAGAGATTTCGAAAGGATTAATTGAGATTTTACAAGATGCTGGTTTTACAGTTGAAAGAATACTAGAGAATGGACCTTCCCATATTGCAGCAATATTAGGAATAGATGATTATGTAGCCCAAATAATATTTAATGAGACAAAAAAAGCAACCAGTAATATAGCTTCTAATTTGTAACTAATTAATTAGATATTTATAGTCTATTAGAAACATTTTTCTTAAAAGGTAATATAATGAGATGAGTACTTTATAATGGATAGTAAATCTATGTAATATTTTAGGAGTAAAAAAGCAGTAACTTCCCATCTCCCCCTCTACGACTAGATTGCTAAAAATAAATAGAATTATGATTTTGGTAATTTGTAGTTGATATTAGTAGATAACGAAACAAAATCTTTGCCTAAATTTATATCAGCTCAAACACTCTTGGAAGATAAATTCATACTTCAATTTTCATACATAGAATTAACCCCATTTTATCGAATTTAATACCAAATTACCAGCATTAGTAAGAGATATTAATCACAATTAATTTCTTTTTTGTAACTGTTTTATATGATAACTGATTATTTGAGGACTCATCTTTAGTTAGTCCATAATTAAATTATTCGATGTTCTCCCGTTCCTTTTTACTATTGATTTTAGAATGGATATTTGTGTTTTTTCTAAAGATGTATGATAGGGAATTTTAGGATTGCTTGGAGAAATGATAAGAGGATCAATCATAAATACTAATCACGAAAACTCGAAACCTCTCCTGATGAAGGGTCGTTTTCATGTTGGTAAGCCAAATACTTTTTCAAACTAATCAAATATGCTATTTGGATATCTAAGAAGTCATAATCTGAACCTCCAACTTTGGGAGTGACCATAGATGAGCCTAGAGCTATATCACCACTGTTAGGTTTATAGTCAACTGGTTTAAGATAAGACCCCAAGTCATTTTGTAATTGAGAAGGAGATCTTCCAGTTGACTTTGGTACTTTTAATGTTTCTTTAAAAATAAATTTACTATAATGATCGCCAATCTGAAGTGTATAACCAAAGTCATTGGCAATCTTTTGCAGAACATGTACAGGATTTTTGATATCCCTACCTCTTATTGTATGCGGAAATATTCGAAAAACTGTTTGAATTGAATGATGTCCATCTTTCAAATTAACATCAACTAAGAGAAAATAATCTTTAGGCATATGTTTTATAAAAAGAAGCTTAGTCAAATTATTGCCTTCAAATTTATGTTTGTGGTCAGCAGATGCTATTACAGCTTCTACATCATTTTTTGTAATGTTACATGGTTTCATTAAATATTTATAAAATGGGTCAGACTCATGCATGAATAGATCATTAATCTAATTAGGAAATATAAATAATCTGGGGTATTTTAATGAGTCAAATCCCAAATATTTTCTTGCTTTTAACTCTTAGCTAGTGGCCCTTAGAAGCTACGGGCCAGTTGGGAGTTGAATAGCCATGGTTTCAGTGTTCAATACCTAACAGAATTTAATATTAGTAGTTTTTAGATATTTTATCTACAAGTAGAAGGATTTCCTATCAATCTTTATCTTTAACTATTTGTCTTTGTATAATAAATGGCATATTTCAAATGTAAAATCTGCAATATGAACTTTGAAGATAAAAGACCTTTAGAAAATCATAAAAAATACATGGAAGAAAATCAAAAGTGTCCGAATATGGTAATCCTGAATTTAATATAGACCGTCTAAGAGG
>DASQLB010000332.1:0-4191 GCA_035630235.1 Nitrososphaeraceae archaeon
GTATTTCCTCCTTGAGAGTTAGGATTTAAAATAAAGATCAGATCGTTGAATTTAGAATTGTCCTTTCTGTTTGTAATCAATTTGGAATTTTCTTTTCGCGGGGGAGTAACCATTGTTATAAAACCACTACTATAAAAATAAATACCATTTAACTTAAAGAACTATTGGAATATTTTTCCTTATGTTTTAGATTGTAAATTCAATAAATTGATTTGAAGTAGATTAAGTAATAAAAAAATTATAATTTATTTCAACGTTGATGTAAATAATAAAAATAACATCTATAAAACATGATAAACAATTACTAATCCAATTTAGTAACATTCTGTTATCAAATGATTTGAGCACTTCATTTATAATTTAACTGTTGTAAAATATTATGCACAAATCAGCAATAAGTCGAGTCTATTCTTGTTGATAGGATTATCGATAATGAAATTTTTCAAATGTAAAAGCACAAGAATATGGTAGGTATGAAGTTGATGTTGATGTTGATGTTGATGATGATAATGATGATGGATATCCAATTTCCTACTGAAAATAAACAAATATGATGTAAAACAGGTCATTTGAAGCCGTTTTCGTGCATAAAAAGCCATTGTAATCCAGTGGATTTTGGCATAATCAACTGTATACAATGATTATAAAAACATGTCCACAGTGCCATTTACAAATGACAACTTAATTCTTTTGCCTTAGTTGTGCTCCTCTAAATAAATTACAATTAGAAAAATACACCTTAAAATATACCTATTCTAAAATTTATTATTAGCAGTCAGAAAGCTATGTTAGGTGGTAAACTAACTTGGGATCTTTAAGCCGCTTATTCTAGAGAAACGTTACGACCCAAGAAAAGTCTAAATTGATATTAAAGATTTATTTAATATTTTTCACAATGTTATTCACCAAATTTTGAGGCGCCGAAAAAATAGCAATATGAATATTGAGTCGTTAAAGTCCTAACAATCTTAATTAATATATATAATATAACTTGGTTTTTCTCAATTTATCGGAAATTTCTAATCAGGATACTCGTTTGCCGGTTTATATTCTATATACTTGGTTTTACAATTACTGCATTCATAGACAATCAATACCTGGTTTTCATTATGTTCTAGTTGATTGAGATAAACTAATTTTTGAATACAAGAGGAACATTTCATTTTTACTTACTAACAATCTACTGTGTTAAAATATTAAAAGATATTTGTCGTCGTCACAAACTAAAGTTGTCAGCGTCATTCAAATGCATTGTCTATTAATTTTGCTGTAGTTTGTATATTCAGAAAATTTTATTTTTTATGAAAAGTTAAATTATTACCATAATCCCATATCTTTACCGATAACTCTAGTTGGTTCTATTTTTATAATATCTTTCTTTTGAACTATTTCTTTTGCAATATTGTTATGTTTTATCATTATCCACTTCTTTTTTGCTATAATTTTAGCTGTTTAAAAATTCAATTAGTTAGGATATCACTAATTTTCTCTTTGATACCATCTATAGTAACAGATGGAAACAAAGGGGTTAGATCCCTAAAATACATTTGACATAGATTAATTTCTTGCTAAAAATATGTACTTGTAGTGTCATAATATTTTGCACTATGTTCTAATAGAGTATCTATATCAATCCAATACCTATTTCTTCAAGAAATGCTATTTCTGATAACGGTTTTCGTTCTCGTGGAGAATTTATCTTTTCTCTAAATCTTTCAGGGAGTATTTCATGAGAATCCTGATATCCTATTGCTATCATTATACCAATTTCATATTCATCAGGAATATTGAAAACTTCTCTAGCTTTTTCTCTGTCAAAACCGCCCATTTCATGCATAATTATGCCTTGATTAAATGATTCAAGAAACATATTTTCATTTGCTGCACCTAAATCGTGAAAGTGTAGTTTGTTATAAACTCCATTATCAGAATAAGTCTTCTTTGTTATAGCACAGATTAAAATCGGAGCAAGTTTAGCATAATTATTTATTTCCAACAAAACTGATCTTGCTTTTTCTAGTTTTTCGGGATTGTCATCAGTAAAAACTATGTAACGCCAAGGCTGTTCATTTCTTGATGATGGTGCCCATCTTGCAGCTTCTAAAATTGAAAGCAATTTTGATTTTTCTACTGTTTTAGTTGAAAATGCTCTTGCACTCCATCGGCGTGCTATTATATTGTGAATAGGAAAATCTGTATTTGCTATTTTTGATATTAAATTAGTTTCTTTAGTCAAACAATAATTTATTATTTATTAATATTATTATAAATCTTATTTCTTTTAGAATTGTATAGCAGTTCACTCAGCTATTTTTGAAAATTTATTGAATATTGTAGCAACCAGTATTTGAGAATCTTTCTATCAAAATAATATATTGATGGTATAAATCAAAGTAATGAATTGGGATTACAAGAATCAAGTAGTAATGAGATCATTTTTCATACTCTATTATAACAACTGATCAGTATCAATATCACAAATAGTAGTTAATAATTTTATACAACTGTTAAACATTTGATATTATTTGATATAGGGCAAGAAATAGAATCAATCTACTTTACAATAACATTATGTTTCGAATTTATTGACTAGAAGGATAAAAAATTTTTCAAACCATTTATTACTTAGTGTCAAGATACAACTAGATTTCCATGCATTGTTTCTGGGTGGTATTGACAATGATATTGATATTTTCCAATATCTCTAAATGTAAAAGTGAAATCATCTGTTTGACCGTTTGAAATTTCATCCGATTTTGTTAATTGTTTTCCACTTTCATTTTGTATAATTAGTTGATGAGTGATATTATTGTCCATGCTTTCTACTTGAATAGTATAATCAATACCAGATTTTAGATTAAGTGTTGGGTTGGCTTGACCATTAACAGAGGTCCACACAAAGTTGTTATTTCGTTCTGATACCTTCAAGTCTACTATATTTTGACTTGCAGTAGAATCCTCCAATTGTGCGTGTGCTACATTTTTTTCTGATACCGTAATTATATTGATATCATCAGAATTCAATATGGTGATCAATCCAATACCTATTAGTGAAGTAACTAGTATAGGAGTAATGTTTTTTGCCAAAGATAGAAATCCGATCAAATTTTTTCCTCCATTTCTATTCTTTTCCATTCTTGTTTTTTATTTCCGAAATCATTATATAAATAAGAGTAAACAAAGTTAACATTAACATGTTTTATATGTAGTAACAAATTTTATACATAATGATATCTCTACCTATTCATTTATAGAAGTGAATCAATTTTTGTCTCCAACACAAGGAAACTTTTCAACAGAGTTTCATTTTTTTCTTCAAAATATTCTATTCTTTGAAGAATCATCACATTATTTTCTTCTAAATCCTTTATATGATTAAGCAGGTCATCTTGTTTATCTGATATTTTCTTTTGTCTATTAAATATCTACCAACTAATTATACTACCTAGAATTGCTCCTATAACAAGTCCAAGGTATGTACTTCCTGCATTTGTCATATCCATACACCCTCTAGTAATTTCAGGGATACATCCTCACATTACAAAACCCTCTCCAAACATAATTATCAATTTTTGTAGCAGTCCTTATTATTTATAATCAATTCAAACTTAAAGGATATATACATCAACATATGAGCAAATAATATAAAAAATTGCCAAGTTGTTATATTAAACTAAATTATGATTATTTTGTAGTAATAGATTAACTTCTTTTTCAGATGATCCAGAATCTAGATTATACAATCAAAGGTTTTCTTGTTAGAAGATGATAATATGTAGATATGAAGTAAAAGAACAACAAACCTTCATGGTAACATAAGAAATTAGGAAGGTATGATAAATTTGAGTAGTAAACTTATAGAGTTCAATATGCTCTTCTTAATAATAAAAAATGAATAGATTTAATAAACTTTATATTTATATAATTCATCGGTAGATATGTTTAAAAAAACTTCGCTTCCATTATAAAGATCAATGAATTGTGTAGGAACTTTAAAAATTCTTTTTCCTTGTACAGTAATATGTGTATTATCAACTGCTATTACATTGCCTAAATCACTTCCATCATTTGTTCGAACACCTTTACGAACTAACCGATCCAAATCATGTATTGAGGACATTTTCCTATGATATTATATACATTTAAAATTATATAATTATTAGGTAACGACGTTAACCTACTGCCACTAAT
>DASQLB010000333.1:0-2350 GCA_035630235.1 Nitrososphaeraceae archaeon
TGCTAAAAATAAAGGTGATGATCACGTAACCAAATGTAAGGAATGTAATATGGAATTTAATACCAAAGATCGAATGAATGCTCATAAAAAAATTGCACATTCAGGAAGAGGAGATAATAAGAAAAAACAGCATTAGACTTAATTTTTTTAAACTTAGTCAGATTCATAGATCTTTAATTGTGCATTGTTCAAAATTCACTATATATGTTTTGCCTTTACTCATGATTTCGGTATTTGAAGTATTAAGAAATGATCCTGTGGGAAAAAATATGATTTTAGGTTATTACTATAATAATCCCGAATCGATCTTCAGTAATAAAAATATTGAAGAAACTGATATAGAAAATATAACAAATTATATATATTATAATTATTTGACTACTATAGTGGACATAAATGAGTATTCTCGAAAATTACATGATAATATATACAATATATATCCAATTTACTTATTTTCCAAGGTACTTAAACTCTCTCATTTTGACAATTCACACAGTGTTCAAGATGATCTACAAGACTGTGAAATCAACAACCACAACCAATTCTGGCCTTGGATTAAATAATAACAATTCCAAGCACAGAACAGGATTCTGGTTCTATACAATCCATAACCCGAAATCCTGACTCCCAATCTGTATAGCAGTTTCATCTTCTACTATGAAAGCAGAAGTCATTTTACGTTGTAGACTGAATATGGAACAAATCTTTGTATCCAACCACCATTCTATACATACACATATCTCCTCTTATTTCTCATCTCTAAAGATTACTAATGCTTTAGATGTATTCGAAAACTTAAACCCAGAATGTACAAATACAAAGAATACATGACTATAACAGTAGATGTTCTATTTCTCTCAAATTTAATTTGCATACTAATTAGGAATAGGACATTCACAGCTATAATAATAAAGGATCTATTACTTATTGGAGTGTTTTATTTTGTGATCACAATATGAAAATAAGTTGGTCATATAAAAAATTCAAATATGGGATATACTCTCATCTGTTCATGTATAAATAACTAACAATTGTTGCTACCAAAGTAAAAGACCCAATTAATGCAGCAATAAATACCGTATCTGCTACTGATGCTAGTGGTTCGCCGATAACTGCTATGAATATTGAATAAACAAGGATAATAAATCCAATTAAAGCGAATAATCCTAAAATTAGTGATTTGATACCATTGTTTTTATCTTTTTGGTCTCCAAATGAAAAGGTTTTTCTAATTGCATTTTTTCCTTCTTTTGCTACTTCTGTTAAAGATCCTGGTACTTTACCAGATATTTTATCTTTTACTAGTTTACTCTCGTATCCTCTTGATTCATTAGTGTCTGTTGTTTGGCGGTTAACTTCAGGTCCCTGTTCTATTTTACTAGATGTTATATTAGAATTATCTATTTCTTTATAATCATCAGAAATTGTCGATTTCTCAGCCACAGCAAATACTAATACATTGGAAGTATAAAAATTGATTCTATAATAAGTAGTATTAAGAAATTATTATTGCGATTATTTGTTTTATTTATACTTTTGAATATCATTTTGTTACTTTTGTAAGATGAATCAAATTTGTTTGTAAAAAAATGTGTTTTTTGTTGACTAGACATTCTTTAATCATATTTAACTTAACAGATTAAACAGTTACATTATACCAATTGAACAGCCTCTACAAATCGATAAAAATACTTATTTAAGGAATTATTAGCAATTTGGATTTTTTTTGTGAGAAAAGCAAATTAACTTTACTTCTTAGGTCACTCAAGAAAATAGGTTTATAGATGACAATCTTGTCTATTTCAGGAATATTTGTTTTAATGTGTAGGATGTATTCTTTATCTGCAGTAATAAAACAAAATAAAAGGTTTGGATCTATATTTCGTAATTTTTGATATAATAGCATGCCAGACATCTTTGGCATTTTCAAATCAAGGAGTACCAAATCAAAAATATTTTTTCTAAATGCATACAATGCATCTAGTGGATCGGTATAAGCATTCACCTTATATCCATCATGCTCTAAGAATAATTTGAATAAATTATTAGTATCTGGATCGTCGTCTATTATTAGTATTCTTTTATTTGACATTTAATTTCCCAACAATTATGGAATATCAATATCATATATCAGGATTAGAGTTTTTGTCTTATCTGTTATTTATCACAATTAAAGGTTATAAAAAATGAAATATTCACATCTAGTATCGAATATAGACAAACTTTTATTGCTTAGCTAACAAATTTTGAACCTACTATTATTGATATATTCTTATATATTTAATAAATTATATAGCAGTTGTTGATTTTTAGTTAGTCACATTTTTGGCTATACAGTATGATAACTTTA
>DASQLB010000334.1:0-5829 GCA_035630235.1 Nitrososphaeraceae archaeon
ACTTTAATTAAGTAGAACTGTATATGGAACAATAGGTCTGTATATTGTCTTTTCTTGTTTCTCTTGTTGCAAACTTTTTTAATACTTCCATAAATTATCTGGAATGTTTATTATTGTCTCAACATAATTTTTTTAATATTCATACCTAAGTTTTTATCAAGGTAAAAAAACCAACAAGCTATATTCCTACCTTTTAGATTCTGTTAGAGATGCTTAATATATAATAGGTACAATCATTTCTTGACCCATGTATAGGGAAATATTAGTATAAAAAATTGAATCTTAATCCATTGATAAAGTATAAAACAAGTTATAGAATGAAATTCGTTTTAAATAAGAAAGATTTTATGGATGAATATTTAAATTACTTGTTCAATAACTCTAATTCTGATAATTTTAGAAATAATAAAAAACCTTATTGCATCAAAGAGATAGTTTACTGAATAAAGTTTTAGGTAGGTTACAAGAAATTTAACATAGAATATATCTTAGAGTTAGAACAAAAAAATTGTAAGTATAAAAAATAAAAATAAACCTACTAATAATAACAAAATAGAACAAAACAAGTGAGGAATTATTTTTCTTCATTAAAACAAAATTGTTTCTGTTATTATTTGGATTACATTAGAACTTAAATTCTCTAGGGATATAAATCGTCTTTTTCCATCTTTTATGTCTTTGATCAATAAGAAAAGAGAATACGCGTTATTTTTATCATTTAGCATAATACTATGACATGATTTATCTTTTAATTTAATTATTATCTCATTCTCGATTAAATTTTCAACATCCATTACAAAAACTGAATTATCTTTTTGTATTGAGAATAAGCCCATCAGTTTCTCTTTTTCATATTTATCAAAACAAATAATGTTGTTTAATTTTTGGACTGAAGGCATTTTCATTCAAACATAAAATCGTTTACTTTGTCTTTAGCTTCGTCTCGTTTTCGTTGAAATTCAATTATAAAGTCTCTTGTATTATTCGCAAGATCACTTTTACATTCTCCACAAAGTAAATTTCCACTTTTACATCTGAGATATCGTTCCAACGATTCTTTCTCATCATCAAAAAAATATTTTAAATAATCGTATACAGGACATATATCAGCATTTCCTCCTAATTTTTTTTGTAATGAAATGGTCGCCTGCCCACCAGTAAAGGATGATAATACCTTTTTTTCAACAATTTCCGGTTCGTCTGTTGTAAGGATGGCAGTTTCCGGCCTAGAGGAAGACATTTTAGAATCTCTTGACAAACTCGGGAGAAATTTACTGTGTATTTGAGCAGGTTTGTAAAAACCTAATTTTGTTGCTATATCCCTCGTTATTCTCCAGTATGGATCTTGATCGATAGCAGCTGGAATTAGAACGGGTGTAGGCGTTTTTTCAATTATCGAAGGAAGAAAACAAGGAGCAGCTTGAATAGAAGGAAAACCAATCATTCCAATATTTGTAGTATTTGTAAAACCAAAAACTGCTCTTGCTGTAGAAAAAGTTATCTTTCTTGCAATTTCTGTTGCAATAGGATATAAATGATGTATATGTTTAGTGTCAATAATTATTCGTGTTAAATCAGGATTGAAGCCTATAGCGATTATATCAAGTATATTTTCTGAAGTATACTTAGAAATTGTTTCTTTAGTAGCACCAAGATTGTACAGAAATTTCTCATCATCGGTTATTTGAAATAATAATTTAGCACCGAATTTATCCTGTAGGTATTTAGTAAATAACCATGGCAATAGGTGACCAAGATGGATAAAACCTGATGGTCCTCTTCCGGTATAAAGATAAAAATGTTCACCATTTTCATATTTATTTAATAACCAATCCATATCTCGGTGAGAAAAGAAATACTGAGATTTAATCAATGGATGGATTTCTCCTGTTAATTTCTTTATTTTTTCTATTAATTCTTGTGATATAGACTGAGTACCAAACTTCTCAATTAGTTTTGTATACGTTTTATCCTCTAAATCACCAAGGACTTCCCATGGTGTGACAATAATATCATTATTATATCTATAATGATCAAAAGAATTATTAATGTTATTCATATCAATATTATGATTGCTTTCCATTTTTTAAATAGTGAAATTACAAACGTTTAAACGTTTAAAAATAATTTTTATTAGAATCACTTGGAAACCGAGCAAATCAATATAGAAGAATTGCATCCAATCGAAACAACATTAATTAGTTCGATAAATACTTTCTCTGAATTTTCATTATCCAACTTGATAAAATTAACTGATCTTACTCTTGATCAGGTCAGAAGGGGATTGGAATGGTTAAAGTTTAAAAATATAATTGAATTCGACAAACCTTATAATTTAATATCGTTAGATGAATTTGGAAGAAATGCGATAAAACATAGCCTTCCCGAAAGAAGATTAGTTAAAGCTATAATAGAAGGCAATCTAACTATTCCAAAAATAATAGAAAAAGGATTGTTGACTCAGAATGAAATTAATATAGCTATTTCTAAAGCTAAATTTAATAAATGGATAGATTTATCTAGCTCAAAAATAGAAGGACTAACTTTTAAACTAAGAGAAAATTTTGAAAACGCAAGCGGGGAAGAGTTGCTATTGAACAAAATTTATTCTTCCACACAATTAAAAGATTCAGATTTAACAAAGTCTGAATTAGACTTCCTTAAGTTACTCATAAAAAGACCTAAATTTGTAAGGATAAAAAAAGACGAAGAAAAAATAACTCTTACCCAGTTAGGAAAGAAGATCAAAGCTATATTAGATTCTAAATATAAGAATGATAAAAGATCTTCAAATAATGAGATTGTAACTTCATTAGTTGCAGACCACTTGATATCAGGGAAGTGGAAGAATTTAACTTTTCGCCCAATCGATCTCGACGCTAAAGTTCCTATGTCCAATCCAGGAAGAAAACATCCATTGACCGATTTGATTAATGAGATTCGCGAAGCCTTCACAAGCCTTGGCTTTGTAGAAATTGATGGTGATTATGTACAATCAGCGTTTTGGAATTTCGATGCTTTGTTTACCCCCCAAGATCATGCTGCCAGGGATATGCAAGATACATTTTATTTAACAGATAAAATCAAACCTAACCTTGGACATAAAAACCTCGTCAAAAAAATAGCTGAAGCACATTTAAAGGGATGGAAGGAGCCGTGGGATATTAATAAAGCTAAAAAACTAGTTTTAAGGACACATACTACACCAGTGACTTTAAAGTATTTATCTGAAACTAAACCTGATGAAGGAAGAATTTTCACTATCGGGAGGGTTTTCAGAAATGAGAAAGTTTCATACAAACATCTTGTCGAATTTAACCAAATTGAGGGTGTAGTAACAGGAAAGCAAATAACATTAAGAGATTTAATGGGAATTCAAACAGAATTCTATAAAAAAATTGGAATTACAAAAATCAAATTTTGGCCAACTTTCTTTCCTTATACGGAGCCATCACTTCAGTCAATGATCTTCAATGATAATTTAAATAAATGGATCGAGTTATTTGGGATGGGGATACTTAGACCCGAAGTAATAGAACCACTCGGTATAAAAAATACAGTACTAGCATGGGGTGGAGGAATCGAAAGAATAGCAATGTTAAAGTATGGAATATCCGATGTAAGGGAATTATATAATAATAAAATTGGATGGTTACGGAATTTAAGTAAATGCCAGTTATAAATATCTTTAAATCACGAATCAGAAGTGCATTTCCAAATACCAAAATTGAAAGGATTGTAGCAAATCTTCCATTCATTGGAGTAGATATTGAAGGAATAGATAAAGAAAAAATAAGAGTGGAATATAATCCTAATCGTCCTGACTTTTCAAGTGATTTGGGAGTATTTCGATCTTTAAACGGGTTACTTAATGTAAAAATTGGTTTACCTAGTTTCAAGTATTCTTCTGACAGGTTATATCGAATAACTGTAGATCCAAGTGTAAATCAAATAAGACCTATAATATTGTTTTTTGTTGCCAAAAATGATAAAATAAATAATTTTATTTTAAATCAATTAATTATAATGCAAGAGGATCTTCATAACGGGATAGCAAGGGGTAGAAAAAAAGCCGCGATAGGTATCCATGATCTGGATGCTATTAAATTCCCATTAATCTATAATACAAGAGCAGGAAATGAATCATTTATACCCTTGGGCCAAACTCAACCATTTAAATTTAAAGAAGTATTATCTGATCTAGAGGTTGGACAGCAATATGGTAATTTATTAAAAAATTTTAATCAATACCCTACTATATCTGATAAAAATGATAACGTAATATCTTTTCCTCCTATTATAAATAGTAATAATACGAAAATTACAGACAAAAGTAAAAATTTATTAATAGAAATAACAGGTACAAATTTAGAAACATGTCAAAGTATTTTAGCAATAATCTCTTATTATCTCTATGATGAAGGCTATGAACTTTTTTCAGGATTTGTACATGAAAATAAATCAGTATCATCTTCCTTGAAACTTCTTAAAGATAAGGCAGTTTTAGTTGATAAAAATATTATTAAGAGATATTTAGGATTGGACCTATCAATTAAAGATATTATACAAATTTTAAATAGGTGCAGAATCGGCATATCAATATCAAAGAATAAAAGAATTAAATGCTTTATCCCTCCATACAGGATCGATGTAATTACCCCTATAGATATCGTGGAAGAAGTGGCTATAGGATATGGAATTGATAATCTTGAATCTACTACTCCTTTATTTCCAATCTCTCCTGGAGCACGTAACAACTATTTTAGAAAAATTGATGAGATAAAGGAAACTCTGATTGGGTTAGGGTTATTGGAGATGGTTAATTTTACTATGTTAGATCGGACCATTTCAACTATATTTAATTTTGCTGATAATGAATTGCTTGAAAAAATCAAAGTAAATGAAAGCAAAAGTAAAGAACATGAATTTCTTAGAACAAATATATTATCATCTTTAGTACATAATCTTTCATATAATGTTCACGAAGAATATCCTCAAAAAATATTTGAAATAGGAAAAACATTTAGTTTTAATAATAAAATCACTGAACAATGGAATTTAGGAGTTTTACTTGCATCCAACAATGCTAACTATACAGAAGCGAAATCGATATTACAATCTATTTTTAAAATAAATTTTGGAATGGAGTTTATGACAAGAAGGAATGATAATAATTTATTCTTAAAAGGTAGATCTGCTGATATATTATATGAAAACAAACCAATAGGCTTTATTGGTGAAATTTCGCCAGATTTGATTACTAGATTTAATTTACGTGTCCCATTATCAGGTTTTGAATTAAATTTATCAACTTGCTTTCAAGACTATACGTTTAAATAATTATTGAATTATTCTTGGTCTATTAAATCTTATGCACTAAAGTAGATATATACTTTTTTTAAAGAAAAGAAACCTAGTTTGCAGAGGAACATTGATACATAATTGTTTTATAATGGCTTAGATAATATTATTTACCGAATATTTAGCTGAATTATTCGGTAACCCCGTTATAGAGAGTGCACTAGGAGAAATACACCTTTGTGTATGGCTATATCTATGAATAGTTGTGAGTCAGAGGCGGGGGACAAAATAACTTAGTTTCCACGTGTTAAACAGAAACCCATTTGTGAGATCCAAAAAATAGGTTATGTAAATTAATGTATCAGCACCTATTGAGTCAAATCAACTATGCTTTTCTTAATAATATATTTCGCTTCATTTGATATATTATATTTTTCAAGTACATCTGCTGGATTCTTTATAAGTAAATTCCTAAATTCAGGTTCGCTTGCAGCCCTGAGCAGAATGTCACTTATTATTTCTGCTTCT
>DASQLB010000335.1:0-25131 GCA_035630235.1 Nitrososphaeraceae archaeon
CACTGTTGGCAAGAGAGCATCTTCTACTATCGAAAAATGGAATGAAGAAAATAAATATACTGATGCGTACTATCTGCATGGACTAGCTGTTGAAACTGCAGAAGCCTTAGCTGATTGGACAAACTCTTTAATTCGTAAGGAATTAAAGATTGACTCAAAAAGAGGATTACGATATAGCTGGGGATATCCAAGTTGTCCTGATGTTGCTCAACATAAATTAGTATGGGAACTTTTAGATCCTACTAAATCTGATATGACACTAACAGATGCTGGACAAATAGTTCCAGATCAGTCTACTGCTGCCATTATTATTCATCATCCAGAAGCAGAATATTTTACACTCTAAATTATTTACTACTTTTTGTATGATTTTCTTAAATAGATGGTCATCATGTTTGGTTTCTAAGCGATAGATGTATAAAATAATCTATTAGAATTATAATGATAATTCAATGTCTGTTTGTGATTTTGTACTAGCATGTTCTGTAGATGATTCTCCAAGCTATTTTACATATGATAATGATGATACCATGATAATTATTCAATCAAAATCAAGTGCTCTTGCACGTCATTCAGATTTTTATTATATCGAACCATATATAGAATTACTAATATCTCATGAATCAGTTCATTTTGTTATAAAAAAGATAGAAGGTTCTCTTGACTCGGAAATGTTAGATAACCTTGAGGTAATAATTCATAGAAATGAAAAAAACTATCAAGTCACAATAAACAATATGCTGTTTGCTTCTGATAACACAGGTTTAGTATTAGAATAATAATGGTCCTAGATAATTTATTATTACTATTAACATCATCTTCTACAACTACTTTTCAGTTCATCAATAAATCGATTTAGTGTATTATAAAGTAATTCTTTATTCTCGATTTCCTTAATTTTTTTTACAATTGCACTTCCTATAATTACCGCATCTGCTCCAGCATCAATCATATATTTTATGTGTTGAGAATTACTTATGCCAAACCCAACTGCCAGAGGAATCTTATCTGCAATAACTTTCTTTACTCTTTTAATTGATTCGATGGTATATTCATCAAACCCTTTTCTTTCTCCTGTTATACCATAAATTGATATAGCATACAAAAAACCGGTACAAATTTTGCTAATCATTTTCAATCTCTTTTCTGAAGTGTTGGGTGATACTAAAAAAATTGTAGACATTCCTATATTCTGCATTGTATTTAGATATTCTTTAGATTCCTCTATTGGAATATCTGGAATTATAAAACCGTCAATACCGCTTTCTTTAGCCTTTTCTGCAAATTGAATGTATCCTTTTCTATACAAAATATTTGAATATGTCATAATTATTAAAGGAGTATTTGGAAAAGTTTTTCTTATTCTTGAAGCTAATTCTAAACACATATCTGGAGTAGTACCAGATATAAGTGAACTTTGGATTGCATCTTGAATGGTTGAGCCATCTGCAATAGGATCGGAAAATGGTATTCCAATTTCTATAATATCAGCTCCTCCATGAATTAATGAAGCTATGATATTTTCAGATGTCTTTATATCGGGATAGCCAGCAACTATATAACAAATTAGTGCTTTTTGATTTTTACTCTTTAATTCATTAAATTTATTATCTATTCTGTTCTCTTTTAATGAAATACTTTTACTCTTGTGCATATTTTAATCTCTAATTCCGTTAAGATAGTTTTGAACAACCTCAACATCCTTATCACCTCTCCCAGATAGTGTAATTACTATTGTTTCTGATTTTTTCATTTTTTTAGCTAATTTTATCCCATAGCTTATCGCGTGAGCTGATTCTAAGGCAGGTATTATTCCTTCTTTTTCTGAAAGAATCATAAAAGCTTTGATTGCATCATCATCTGTACATAATTTATAATGAACTCTCTTAATCTCTTTCAAGAACGAATGTTCTGGACCTACTCCTGGATAATCTAACCCCGCACTTATACTATGAGTAGGAGTTATTTGACCCATTTCATCTTGTAAAAGGTAGGTCTGCATTCCATGTAAAATTCCAGTGGAACCAGCTGACAATGTAGCAGAATGCTTTCCTGTCTTTAACCCACTTCCTTCTGCTTCTATACCATAAAGAGACACTTCTTGGTCATCTATAAATGGATAAAATGAACCAATTGCATTGCTACCACCTCCTACACATGCAACAATAGCATTTGGTAAAGTACCAGTAATTTTTCTCATTTGTTTTTTTATTTCTTTCCCAATTATACTTTGGAAATCCCTTACAATCATTGGATAAGGATGTGGGCCTACTACTGACCCGATTACATAATACGTATTTTCTACATTTGTTATCCAATCTCTTAAAGCCTCGTTTATTGCATCTTTAAGTGTCTGTGTCCCAGATTTTACCGAATGTACCTTAGATCCTAATAATTTCATTCTAAATACGTTGAGTTTCTGTCTTTCGGTATCTTTCAAGCCCATATAGATTTCACATTCAAGCCCAAGAACTGCTGATGCAAGGGCAGTACCAACTCCATGTTGACCTGCGCCTGTCTCAGCGATGATTCTTTTTTTACCCATCTTCTTTGCTAACAGACACTGTCCCAATGTATTGTTAGTTTTATGAGCTCCTCCATGGAGCAGATCTTCTCTTTTTAAGTAAATTTTAGCTCCGCCAGCATATTCTGTAAGATTCTTTGCCAAATAAATTGGAGTTGGTCTACCAGCATAATTTTCCAAATAGTCCTTTAATTCTTTTTGAAAATCACGATCATTTGTATATTTTTTATAAGATTCTTCTAATTCTTCTATAGCTGGAACTAATGTTTCAGGAATGTATTTTCCGCCAAAATTACCGAATTTACCATTAAACGGAAATTTATATTTCTTCATTTATATACTAGATGAAACAAAACAAGCATAATATTGTAACGTTTATCTCCTGCGAAGCAACATTGGAATTAATATACATTTTTATAATTTTCATAAATGATAAAAATTAAATTTATTTCATAATAGTCGTCCTTAAGTGATGTTAACTAATTCTTTTATCTTGATAGCAATTTGTTTATTCTCTTCCATAATACTAGTTCCAATCAAAAATGCATCAGCTCCAGCATTTTTCAGTTGCTTGATTTGATCGCTATTATTTATTCCACTTTCACTAACAATTATATTTTTTCCCTTATCATATTTCTTTAATAATTTTTCAGTTGTTTGTAAATCAATTTTTAAATTGTCTAAATTACGATTGTTAATTCCGATTAAATCTTTTTTGTCCAAATTAAATTTTAGAATTTCATTAAATTCATCTTCATGGTGAACTTCAAATAAAATATTTAAGCCCTTTTTGTGAGCATAATTAACAAATTTATCTAAATCTCCTTCAGCAAAATCCTTATCAAAAATCTTCATTATTAGCAAAATATAATCAGCTCCAATTTTTTTAGCACAATCCAATTGTATTTCGCTTACTATGATATCTTTCATTAACATTGGAATCGATGTATCATTTCTAATCAGGACAAAATTGTTTAACGATCCATTAAACAAATACTTTTGTGTTAATACAGAAAGACCTACTGCACCGGATTTTATCATTTCTCTTGATATACTTAACAAGTTTGCATTTTCTCTATTCATAATCACTCCTTTTGAAGGAGAAGAAAATTTTATTTCAGTGATAATTGGTATTTTGTTTTTCCCCTTTAAATCCAAAATATTCTTCTTTAAATTAAGAGCCTCATGAGAATAATCAATATTGGTAATATTGTATAACCCTTCATCTATGCTTTTGTAAGAATTTTCCACTAAACTCTTTACCAAATTTTCACTATTAGAAGAAAAAAATTTACTCGTCTGAACTGCTCACCTAAATAACAATCGGTATTTTGCTATTATATCTATTGTGTAAACTAGTAATAACATGTAAAGAAAAGTAAAATTTATTGCATCGAATACTATTATAAAACTTATGACTAAGGTAATAAATAAAGTAGTAGAAGATCTTACCTCGGAATTTACCGAAGTCAGAAAGCTAACCGATGATCTTTTTAAAACGCTTAGTATTGAAGATGCCGTTATTCAATCGGATCCTTTTGGCAGTCCTCCAAATTGGCATATTGCACATGTTACATGGTTTTTTCACAAAATACTATTAAAGTATGGAGAGAAGTTAAATCTAGAAAACATTAATCTAGACTATCTAAATTCCTACTACCAAAAGTTTGAAAAAATATTGCCTAAAAATGACAGAGGTAAATTCCCACGACCAACTGTTTCAGAAAGTCTTCAATACAGAAAATACTTTGATAAAAAAGTCTTATTATTTCTTGAAAAAATTGAAGTGTCTAATTCTTTAACAAAAGAAATTCAATATGATTTACGACTTGCAAATCAACATGAAATGCAACATCAAGAACTTATGGTGTATGATTTTCAAAATTATTTTGAAAGATTTTCTGATTCAAATGATAATTATCATCCTTTTAAAATAAATGATGATTTTGAAAAAAAGACCAAAAATAAAAGGCATACTAAAGAGATGGTAAAAATACCTGGGGGAATTTTTGAAATGGGATTTTGTGGAAATAGTTTCTCATATGATAATGAACTACCAGAACATAAGGTCTATCTTTATCCTTATGAGATTGATTCGACCCCTGTATCGAACGGTGATTTTCTAAATTTTATAGAAGAAGGCGGTTATGAAAAATATGAATACTGGCTTTCAGATGGTTGGGATATTGTTCAAGAATTTAATTGGAATTCACCACTCTATTGGTTTAAAAAAGATGATGAATGGATGAAAAAAGATTTCTTTGGAATATCTGCTATTAATCCAGATCAACCAGTAATTAACGTTAGCTATTATGAAGCTGATGCATATGCTAGGTGGGCAAAGAAAAGATTACCTACGGAAGCAGAATGGGAAAAAGCCGCTAGCTGGAATGAAGATTTAAAAAGAAAAACAATTTACCCTTGGGGGAATGAAACTCTCCCAACTAATGAACATGCTAACTTGTTAGAAAGTTTTCTTTGGAGACCTTCTTTTTGTGGTTCATATGAAAAAGGAAAGAGTTTTTATGGTTGCTATCAGATGATCGGTGACGTTTGGGAATGGACAAGCTCTGAATATACATTATATCCGGGCTTTAAGTCTAGATTCTCTGAATACACTGATAAATGGGCAATAAATCAAAAAGTATTACGTGGCGGATCGTTTGCTACACCTAGACGACAGATAAGAAATAGTTATAGAAACTACTTCAAGCCTCATGAACGAATACAATTTTCAGGGTTTCGATGTGTAAAGTAGTATAGAGAATACTTCAAAAAATACTTGGATATAATAATTCAATATTCATTTATAAAGATAAAACTTTCAGATACACTATGATGTTTACGTTTGTTACATTATTAAAACTAAAAAGGTGTTAATAATGCTAGATTATACCATTCATTTTTATCCAAAAAATTTTTTGCTACTCTTAAATTACTTTTATTAGCTAATTGTTCTATTGATTTTAATGAATATTTGTAAGAATTTTCTGTATGTATAGTTTCTCCTTTTTCAAAATCAAAAACTTGATTAAGTTTACCAACTTTAACACTTTGTTTAATTTTTGAAATTATATGCATTTCAATCCTATTTTTGACAATATTATAATAAGCTGAATGTTTAAAATTCTCTAAATCAAATTCTCCATCTAATTCTTTATTTATTCTCTCTAATATGTTTAAATTAAACTTCGCAGTAAAGCCTTCTCCATCGTTATATGCAGCCTCTAGAATATATTTTTTCTTTTGTAAATCAAACCCAACTAATAATGCATCTTCCTTATTGATCTTTTCTCTTAGATTTCTTAAAAATATTATTGCATCTTCTGGTTCAAAATTTCCTAAACTTGATCCTAAGAATAAAATTAATTTATTATTTGGGATATTTTGTTGAGAACTAATAAATTTTGTTACCGTTTCTATTCCATCAAAATATTCAGATGCTATAGGATGATTAATAATTTTTGGTAAATCATTTTGCAATTTTAAAGTGCTTTGATATAACATTTCTTGAGAAATGTCTATGGGAAAGTAATGGAGATTTCCATCTTGTTTTTTTAAAAAATAATTCAATAAAATTTTTGTCTTCTTTGAACTTCCACTTCCTAATTCTACAATGCAAATATCTTTGTTATAATAATATTTTAATAAAGAATCGATATTTTCTATTATAATTTTATATTCAGTTAGAGTTAAATAATATTCTGGTTGCACACAAATTTGTTCGAAAAGCTCTGAACCTCTTTTATCATAAAAAAATTTGGGATCTAATTTTTTATTTTCTCTACCTAATCCCTTTTTTACCTCTTGAGCAAAGTCCTCTGTTAGTATAAATTTTTTATTATTTTTATTGTGTGTAAGTGACAATATTATTGCAAATATCTTTATGTTTATTATATTATTGGAAAATTAAAGTAAAATAAAATACTTTGTATATACACAAATAGGTTTGTATTGGTTGATTCATTCCTTTTTTATTAATGTATATATTTGATATTTGTATAGTAAAAGTTGTAGAGGTAGTTTCTGGTAATTTAATATCTCAAGATAAATTAATTATAACGGTTTAATGAGTCTGTTAGGTTAATTAAAGTAAAAACTTTAGAATTGTTGTCCATGGTAAGGAGATTAAGCGTTATTATAAATTTGTAGATTATTCATATAGCTGTTTATTAAACTAAAGTTAATATATCAAATATACTAAAAAAAGGGGATATACTTATAATCGATCTTCAAAATAAGAGGACGTATGTTTATAATACTATTATGAAATAACCTGTTAAATTTATCCTACCATCATTGTTTTTTAATTTATTTAGATTTAATTTTCCTATAAATAATTATTTTATACATATAACTAAATTTAATAATTCTAATATCTGTGTATATTATTACTTTGCGTGGAGGAGTCGCGAAGCCTGGTCAAACGCGCAGGACTCAAGATAAAACTAATTATTAAATGATAAATCCCGTCCCTTAGGGGTTCGTGGGTTCGAATCCCACCTCCTCCATTGAATCCTAGCTGAAACTACAATTCCATATATTTAGGAAAATTCACAATGCGGGAGTCATGATTCTAAGAGGAGAGAAATCTGAACAAACTGCTAAGAATAATTTTCTACTTGTCCAGCTCAACTGTAAAGAAGTAAAGAACAAAAATGATACTGTCTATGCAAAACAAGATTACAATACTCAGAAATGTTACAGGAATGTCCCACGCTAGTTCTGTTGTTTTGTTATATTATTTTAGAGTGTCATTCTCGAACTATGCTTTTAGAAAAATCTCTTCTTATTCTCTTAATCGCAGTATTATTAATTAACAATATGAAAATCATAAATTTTGGTTTATTTTTGACATCAGTTATTCGAAGATATTAGATTTAAAATCTGTATATGTTATGTTTCATTTACTATGTTGATTTATGGAGTTTTTAGAAATCTTATTATTATAGTATTTCATAAAATGATTTCACAATAATACACTATCTATTTTATATCATTTTTTAGTACAATGCGATATCGTGCTTTACCTGCCTTTAGATGGGCTAAAGCGTCATTAACCTGTGATAGTAAAAATTCTTCTGTAACAGGTGTAATGCCATGGCGATTACAAAAATCTAGCATTGTGTTAATTGTTGCTGGACTACCAATGGGAGATCCGCCGACTGACTTTTCACCAGAAATTAATGGGAATACATCCATCTTCACTGATGGTACTGCTCCTACAATATGTAATGTACCACCAGGTCGAAGTGTATTAAGATACGAATTCCAATCTAGTTCAACATTTGTAGTAACTAGTACCATATCAAATCTATTTACTGAGTATTTTAAGGAATTAGGATCCTTTGAATTCAAGAAATGATGAGCTCCAAACTGTCTTACCTCTTTCTCTTTTTCAGGATTTGATGAAAAAGCTGTAACCTCACAACCCCATGCCTTGAGAAATTTAATAGCCAAATGGCCCAAACCACCGATTCCAACGACAGCTACATGATTCGGTGGTTTTATATTATTTTGAACAATTGGATTAAAAACTGTTATTCCTCCACAAAATAATGGACCTGCAGTTTTAATATCTATATTTGCTGATAATGGAAAAGCCCATACAGCTTGACATCTTACTTTATTAGCAAAACCACCATATCTACCAACAATCACATCTTCAGCTTTTAAACAACGATTATGATGGCCACTATTACATTGGTCACAAATTAAACATGAGCGTGAACGCCAACCTACACCAACATATTGACCAATTTGTAAATGTTCTACCATATTACCAATTGCAGAAACTTTTCCAATAATTTCGTGTCCAGGAACAAATGGATATTGTGTTATCCCCCATTCATTATCAAGCATATGCAAGTCACTGTGACATATACCACAATATTCCACATCAACTTCTACTTCGTCAGATTTTAGAGGACCAAGATCATATTCAAATGGTTCGAGTTTTCCAGCTATTTGTTGAGCTGCATAAGCTTGGATTTTCATACTATTACTTATCTTTACATGCTTAAATATTTAAGTATAGATAAGTATAAGACCTACAAATTCAATATTCTAAATATTATTTTCTTTTTAATCTCATAGACCTCGAAGTAATTATAATTATAGAAAAAATTATTTAGATTTTAATCATATTAATATAGAAAAATATGATGTCTTCATTTATATTTACAAATTTTCTGGTACTTATTATTACTAAAATTATTTTTTAGATAACATATTTTTTATTTAACCTTTTATATCTTGATATCAACGATTGGAATTAAATTAATAGTAATTAAAAGAATCTACTCAATCTTTAAAATTAGGCAACAATCTGAATTCCCAAAGCTAAACTGAATAATCATATATTAATATGAAATGTCATACAAACAATTGCAATGTAAACATCAAAAATATTTAATTCAATGGCCATTATATGTGGTAATTTGAGCTGTAAAGGATATTGTAATAGATTTGGTAGCAAAAAAGGAGGAAAATACTCTTTATATGCTCAAAATTTTAAACGATGTACAGAGTGTGCTATTTATATAAAGTATGATGGAAATAGGTGTCCATGCTGTAAATATCCACTGCGGAATAGAAGAAGATCATCTCACTAGTCAATAATTATCTCATTTCATCTGATTTCAATATGAAATCAAAGGGTCAAACTAATAAATAGAATTTTATTGTTTAGATGCAGAAGATTTTTACACTATGAAGTTTTATCATACTGTTAGAATTTAAAGGAATTAATTAAGAGTATGTCACCTACTGTAATAAATTATTTTAAATTAGTACGAATTCCCAATATTTTTACTACTATTTCAAATATATTATTGGGTTATATTTTCTTTACCAGCATAGGCCATTTTGATTATTATGTTATTTTTGAATTAATTTCAATATCT
The DNA here is from genome assembly GCA_035630235.1 of Nitrososphaeraceae archaeon. GTDB lineage: Archaea > Thermoproteota > Nitrososphaeria > Nitrososphaerales > Nitrososphaeraceae > TH1177. The sequence goes on from DASQLB010000335.1 coordinate 9,430, forward strand.
GCCTTTTTATATATCGGTGGTATGATACAAAATGATTATTTTGATATAAAAATAGATGCAAAGGAGAGACCGTCTCGACCTTTGCCATCAAATAAAATATCAAAAAAAAATGCTTTAATTCTAATATACATATCTTTTTCATACTCTCTAATTATCTCATTTATTATAGGATGGTATACACTTATAATTACTATAACAATGGTCACTTTGATTAGCTTGTATAATAAATTATTAAAAAATACAATTTGGGGTTGTATTAACATGGGAATTATAAGAAGCTTAAATGTTCTTTTAGGAGCTAGTCAATCAATCTTTCTTATATCTGGAGATATGTTTGATACACGGTTTATTATCCCATTATTATCAGAATTTTTGTATGTATCTTCTATTACTATTTTAAGTTGGAATGAAACTAAAAACTTTTTCTTTGATCTTTGGAATAACCTTCCATTCATAATTATATATGTTCTCATATTTACAATAGGTATTTTTATAATTGTTGGTACATTTAATTATTCCACCTTAATTCCGTTGATAATATTTTCTTGTTTTATAGTTTATTCTCACATAAGTCTGTTAACAAAAATCGCAACCACTCAAAAATCTGTATCTCTGTTAATAACTATGATCGTTATTCTGGATATCATTTTCATGACTGATATTATAGGAGTTTATTATAGTCTTATTTTAGCATTAGTATTAATAATTCCTGTCATTATTTTATCAAGAAAAATCTATATGACTTGAGTAAATTTTATTTTATTTTAAGGACACTTTTCATCTTCTGAACTATGATGAACATATTATTTAAATTACTCATTGTTTAAATCTGTTTATGATTCAACATGTTATTGTTATTGATATCGTTGGTTTAGAAGAAAAACATCTTAATTCAAATTTACTCCCTACTATTTCTGCTTTAGCTGAAAAAGGAGAATCTTCTAAAATGAAGCCTGTTTTTCCTGCAGTCACATCTACAGTACAAACAAGCTTTTTATCGGGAGAATATCCCAATAGACACGGTATAATTTCTAATGGGTTTATGGATCGAAGTACTTATAATGTATTATTTTGGGAACAATATAATAGTTTAATACAAGTACCACGAATCTGGGATTACATAAAAAACAAGAATCTTGATTTAAAAACGGCTGTTCTTTTCTGGCAAAATACTTTATATGCAAATTCGGATATTATTATAACCCCAAAACCTATTCATCTAGAAAATGAGATGAAAATGTGGTGTTATTCTAAACCAGTAGATTATTATGAAGAAATAGTGAAACAAATTGGAGAATTTGACCTTTCTTCATATTGGGGACCTTTGGCGTCTCGCTTATCAAGTGACTGGATTACAAAAGCAACACAATATACCATAGAAAAAAGTAAACCAAATTTTATGTTTACATACATTCCACATATTGATTATTCTGCCCAGCGATATGGAAAAGATAGCAATCAAGTTTCCGATGATTTAGTTTTGGCAGACAGTATTGTAGAAAAAATAATAGATTCAACAAAAAAGAGTAAAATTTACGAAAATACACAATTTATTATTTTTTCAGAATATTCTTTTAATGACGTTAATGGTGCAATCCCTATAAATATTATTTTGAGAAATAATGGCCTTTTAAATGTGAGAAAAATTGGAGACAAAGAATACGTCGATTTCGAATTTAGTAAAGCATTTGCGGTAGTAGATCATCAGATAGCAAATATTTATCTAAAATCTAATCAAGATAAAGAAAGAATTGTAAATATTTTAAAAAATAATTCTGATATAGATATTATAATAACCGGAGGGGAAAAAAAATTTTTTAATATTGATCATGAACGAGCTGGAGACATTATTGTTGTCGCTAATCGTGATAAATGGTTTAGTTATTACTGGTGGTATGAAGAAAAGATGGCCCCTTCTTTTACTAGGATGGTAGATATACACAGAAAACCTGGATATGATCCATTGGAATTATTTATTGATTCTAAAAAAAGATGCATTCCTTTTGATACAAGCTTGTTAAAGGGATCACATGGAAGACCAGTTGATATGGCAACTGAAGAAGAAGGATATTCGTTTTATGCATCAAATATTCGATCCAACCTCAAAAAAGACTCGGCTAATTCATTAGATGTTGTTCAAATAGGAAAATATCTTAAGAATTTACTATAATGAAGCTTATCTAGTGATTTGTTTGGTTACTTTTTCAATCACTATTGATTCATTTACAAATATAGAATCATTAGAAAATACAATAGAAAGTTTAGTAAAATTAGGTATACGCAATATTGAAGTTTCTGGTGATCCTTCAAATTCTTCTAGAAAAAATTTAGAACTTTTCAATACGTATAGCGTTTCTGTTCTTGGTGTAACTGGTAAATGGACAGCATCAAAAGGAATGATAACTCCGATTCTCCTTACTTCCGATCTACATCTTCTAACTTATTCCAAAAATTATGTTAAAGAATGTGTAAAACTCTGTAATTTTTTTGGTGGTTCAATTTTTAATATTTGTCTATTGTCTGATTATGATCCTAAAATAGATCGGAATCATGAAATTATCTCAAATAAAGAAAAAAAGAAATTACTCAAAAGATCAATAGGTGTATTATCAGAACTTACTAATTTTTCAAAGGATTTTGGAGTATCTCTTTTGATAGAACCACTAAATAGGTATTCAACTCCTTTTTGTTGTAATAGTGCAGATGCAATCTTTATTATGTCAAAACTTAATAATGATTATTTGTCCATATTATTGGATACTTATCATATGAATATTGAAGAAAAGGATTTTGCTAATAGTATCAACAAATCAAAACTTTTTTTAAAACATATTCATTTCGCAGATAACAACAGAAGAATGCCAGGACTAGGTCATATTAATTTTAATTCTATATTAAAAACATTAAAGAAGATACAGTATACTAATTACATTGGTTTGGAACCTATGTTAGATAGAAATTATAAAAAGGAAATCACGCGAGGATTAAATTTTTTAAATCACCTCTGTAACAAATACAAAATATGATATTATCGACTATTAGAATAATTATAAAGTTAATTAAATTTTAGTCCTAATTTGTTTAATTAATTCTTCTAACCATATAATTAATAAATTAAGATCTGATGCAATGAAATCAAATTTTAAATCCTTTATCAAATTTAACATTTCTGGATTTATAAATATTACTATTTTTATAATCTCAGTCATTTTTCTTTTTATATAGTCGGCAGTACTAAATAAAAATTTCAGTGAACTCTCATCTGAACAAAATAAAAAAATAATTTTCGTTCCCTTTTTATGTAACCAAAACTTAGTAATATGTCTTTGTAAATCAATATCAAAAAAAGGGTCTATATGCTGTCCTATATTGCCAAGGTATATAGTATCACAATTCGAAACTTCCGAAACTAAGGATAGTATCTTCGAATATAATATCTGATCTTCATTTCCAGCAATAAAAATATTGTGAATATTCTTGTGATATTCTATAGGTTTATAATGTATTTCAATAACAGTTAAAAGGTCAAATAATAAGCTATTCAAATAGATAAGTTCGGTTTTACCTAACCTACCTCTGTTATAAAGTTCATTTATAGTATTTGATGATGGAATTATTATTTCTTTAAATATTTTCAAAATTTCAGTATCTGAATAAATAATATTAAGTAATATTTTACTACATTCTCTTTTATTATAGCCAAGCAAAGCAGTTAAAAATTTCTGTTGCATGTGAATATAATTCAAAGGAAATTCTACATCATCTACGCCTGATTCTCTTGTCCATATATTAATCGAACCAATTTTTTTCTTTTTTATTAAACCGATTGCTGATAAAATATTAAGATATTTTGTTATTGTCATTCTATTAACATGAATGGCATCTGCCAATTCCATACTAGACATTCCATCCTCTTGGTTAGCCAATGTTTCAATCACCTTGTTTTTTATTTCATCGATTGTGTATCTTCTATACAAATTTTCAATTATATAGTTAATAAAATGGCTTTTATCATTTTTTATTATATTATTTTGTTTTACATAATAAAATTTATAGTAAGTTTAATGAACACCTGAAAACAAAAATATAAATATAATAACTATATTCGCATCGCCTAACTATGGTTAAAGATAAATGCATTTTAGCATATTCCGGTGGATTGGATACATCTGTATGTATAAAATATTTGCAGCTTTTACATGATCTTGATGTTATTACAGTAACAGTAGATTGTGGCCAAAATGAAGATTTCGATGAAATTGAAAAGAGATCTAAAGAAATAGGATCTATTCAGCATTATTATGTCGATGCTAAAGAAGAATTCATAAATGAATATATCACTCATTGCATAAAAGCCAACGGCTTGTATGAAAACCAGTATCCTTTGGGAACTGCATTAGCAAGGCCTCTTATTGCAAAGAAAGTAGTGGAGATATCAAATAAAGAAAATGCCAAAACAATATCTCATGGTTGTACCGGTAAAGGAAACGATCAAGTCAGATTCGATATTACTATAAGATCACTTAATCCAAATTTAAGAATAATTGCACCGATTAGAGACATGAATTTAACAAGAGACATAGAAATTCAATTTGCGAAAGAACAGAATATTCCCATTTCCACCGAAGTCAAGAAATATAGTATTGATATGAATATATGGGGCCGGTCAATTGAGGGTGGAGAACTAGAAAACCCTTATGTTGAACCACCAGCAGATTGTTTCAAATTTATTAAATTTAATAATTCAGATGTTGATTATTTGGAAATAGAATATGAAAACGGTCTACCTATAATAGCGGATGGAAAAAGGATGAATCTTATGGATCTGATAAATCATATTAATTTTAAAGCAGGATCATGTGGTATAGGAATTGTTGATCATATAGAAGATAGAGTTATCGGTATAAAGTCTAGAGAAGTTTATGAATGTCCTGCAGCAATAGTTCTAATTCAAGCTCATCAAGATCTTGAGAAAATGGTATTAACCTCCCACGAATTGCGTTTCAAACATATTGTAGATCAGCAATGGAGTTGGATGACTTATTCTGGGCTTTGGCAAGATCCATTGCTTAATGATTTGGATAAGTTTATAGATGCAACACAAAACAGAGTTACAGGAAAAGTTAAAATGCGGATGCAAAATGGTTCCTTGCGGATTGTAGGAAGAGAATCTAAGTTTTCTTTATATAAGAATGACTTGGCTACTTATAGTTCTGACTCTGTTTTTGATCAAAAACTGGCAAAAGGTTTTGTTGAATTATGGGGGTTGCAATCTATTACAGCAAATTCTATAGCAATTAATTTAAATAAAAAAGAGAATAAAGGAGATGAACAATAGAATGAAGACTGAATGTAAAGATTGTGGAGGAGAATTAAATATATTAACGGATGTAGTAGTGGGGGAGATCGTTTCCTGTCCTGACTGTGGCGCCGAATTTGAAGTAACTTCTAATTCTGAAGGTAATGTAAACTTGAAACCAGCAGAGTCAGTAGGGGAAGATTGGGGAGAATAAGTTTGAAAAAATATGGAACTTTCTATAATCTATGATAAACTAAGATTCGAAGAGAAAGAACTATACGATAATGCTAACAATAAAGGGATAACTACTCATTTAATAGATGCAAAACCTATTTCTTTCAGTACAGATATAAATCAAAGTGATATTATAAATGGTGATATTTTTCTTCAACGATGTTTAAGTCATTATCGAGGATTGTATATAACATATTGTCTAGAATTTTTGAGACGTAAAGTGATAAATAAATATGATGTAAATGAGATCTGTGGCAATAAGTTAAGGACATCTCTTATTTTGGCGAAATCTGAAATTCCTTCTCCAAAAACATATTTCACTTTTAGCGCTGAATCATTTAAAGAATTGACAAATAAACTTGGATTTCCTTTAGTTTTGAAACCACTTGTTGGATCCTGGGGGAGAGGAGTTTTTCCTATTCGAAACGAAGAAACCGTAAATATAATTATGGAAATGAGAGAGGAAAATGATTCAGCATTATCTAGAATCTATTACGTTCAAGAAATGATAAATAGACCACCAAGAGATATTAGATGTATAGTTGCGGGAGATCAAATTATTACTGCAATATATCGATATTCTGCTATAAATGAATGGCGAACTAATGTTGCAAGGGGGGGTCATACAGAGCTGGCACCAATTACAAAAGAGTTGGAAGACATTGTACTCAAGGCGTCAAATGCAGTAGGAGGAGGTATTCTTGGTGTAGATGTGATGGAAGATAAAAATAAAGGATTCGTTATACATGAAATTAATAGTAACGTTGAATTTAGAGGAGCATCGCTAGTATCTCAGGTAGATATAGCAAATTCTATGATTGAGTATATTCTAACAGTTTTTAAAAAATAAAAATTCAAGTAATTTGCTATATTTAAAATGATAAAAAAATTCATAAGATGCAGCAATATTCTGATCTATAGTTTATAACAATGAAAGTAGGAGTTATAGGAGCATCAGGATATGTAGGCGGTGAATTACTTCGATTATTGGTAACTCATCCTCAAGTAACAGTTAATATGGTTACCTCTAGACAACATGTTGGAGAATATGTCCATAGAGCTCATCCAAGTTTAAAAGGATTCATAGATATCACATTTTCAGCAATGGATCTCGATAAAATTGCTGATTCATGTGATCTAGTATTTGTTTCGGTTCCACATGGAAATGCGAATAAAATTGTTAAAAATTTATATGAACGAGATATTAAAATAATAGATCTTTCTGCAGATTTTCGCTTGAAAAATGCTAAAGATTATGTAAAATGGTATGGATGGGAGCATCCTTTTCCGGAGTTACTTCAAAAATCAGTTTACGGCGTCCCTGAACTTCATCGTGAAGAAATTAAAAAAGCCAAATTAGTATCATGTCCTGGATGTATGGCAGTGACTTCTTTACTAGCACTAAAACCTCTTATTGAGAATGATCTTATCGATACAGATCATATAGTTGTAGATAGTAAAATTGGTTCGTCTGGTGCAGGTGCTCAAGCGAATGCAGGCACTCATCATGCCATGAGATATGGTGTTATCAGACCGTATAAACCAGCCAAACATAGACATACAGGAGAAATCATTCAAGAACTTAACAGATTATCTAATAAGGATATAAAAATTAGTATGAGTCCTCATGCTGTTAATATAGTTAGAGGTATACTTACAACTAATCATACTTTTTTGACAAAAACAATTGGTGAATTAGATTTATGGAAAATCTATAGACAATCTTACAAAAATGAGCCGTTTATAAGATTTATCAAAGATAAAAAAGGATTATATAAATTTCCTGATCCAAAATTCTTAATTGGTTCCAATTTCTGTGATATTGGTTTTGATATCGATGAGGACAACAATAGAGTTGTTGCACTATCAGCTTCTGATAATCTTATGAAAGGTGCAGCAGGTTCAGCAATCCAAAATATGAATGTCATGTTTGGTTTTGATGAAATGGATGGCCTAAAATACACTCCACTAACACCGGTATGATCGTAATTAAAATTGGTGGTAGTATAGTGGATGGATTACATTCATCAACTATTTCAGACCTTAAAAAAATCTTAGAACGAGAACAGGTTGTTTTTGTTCATGGAGGAGGTAAGGATGTTACTATTATTGGTAATAAATTGGGAAAAGAACAAAAATTTATTGTTTCTCCTGGAGGTGTAAAAAGTAGATATACTGACAAGGAAACTGCAGAAATATACACCATGGTGATGTCTGGAAAAATAAATAAAACTATTATCAGATTACTTTTAAATAATGGGATAAGTGCAGTAGGCATATCTGGAATTGATGGATCTACAATTCAAGCTCTAAGAAAGAAAAAGCTTCTAGTCGTTAATGATAAAGGAAGAAAAATGATAATTGATGGAGGTTATACAGGAAAAATAAACAAGATCAATACACTATTAATTAAAAAGTTATTAGAAGGAAATTTTGTTCCAGTTATTTCTCCAATAGCTTTAAGTGAAGAAACTGAATTTTTAAATGTTGACGGAGATAGAGCTGCTGCATATATTGCAGGTGGATTATCTGCTGAGAAAGTAATTTTTATTACGAATGTTAATGGTTTAATTCTAAATAATGAACTAGTAAAAGAAATGGGGTATGATGAAGCAAAGAAATCTTTACCAAAAATTGGTCATGGAATGGAGAAAAAAGTTATGGCATGTATAGAGTCTTTAGATATGGGTGTCAAGGAAGCAATTATAGCTTCTGGTGACGTCGAGAATCCAGTCTCGTCTGCAATTTCCCATACTAATTGCACGGTGATAACAAAGTGAGTGAAGACAACTATCTTGGAAATCTTTATCAGAGATTTCCAATCAATATTTCAAAAGGAAAAGGATCTCTCGTTTGGGATGTTTCTGGAAAAGAATACATTGATTGTATGGGTGGTTATGGGGTCGCATTAATTGGCCATTGTAACGATCGGGTAGTAAATGCAATCAAAAATCAATCTGAGAAACTAATAACTTGTCATATGTCAATCTATAACAATACTAGATTAGAATTCCTAGAAAAAATGTCTAAAATTTCTCCAAAAAAACTATCGAAGGTTTTCTTTAGTAATAGCGGTGCCGAGTCTACAGAATCTGCTTTAAAGTTTTCTCGTAAATTTACAGGTAAAAGTGGAGTAATAGCTATGACTGGGGGTTATCACGGAAAGACTTTTGGTGCATTATCTGTAACACATAATGAAAAATATAGAAAATCATTTCAGCCATTGTTAGAAGGAGTAAAATTTGTGCCTTACAGTAATCCCTCAAAAATTGAAGAATCCTTGGATAATTCAATCGGAACCGTTATTGTTGAACCAATTCAAGGTGAAACAGGAATAATTGTTCCATCTGATGGTACTCTTCAGCAAATAAGAAAAATTTGCGACCAGAATAATTTAGTATTGATTTTTGATGAAATACAAACTGGATTAGGGCGAACTGGTAGAATGTGGGCAGGTGAACATTGGTCCACAACTCCGGACATTATGTGTCTAGCTAAAGGTATAGCTGGAGGATTACCAATGGGTTTGACTCTTTGTAAACCTGAAATCCTAGATGCTATGAAAGTTGGAGAACATTCTTCAACTTTTGCAGGCAATCCACTTTCGTGTTCTGCCGGTATAGCTACTATAGAATCGATAATAGAAGAAAGTCTCGTTGAGAATGCGGCGAAAGTTGGGAATATTTTCAAAAATGGATTGTTCCAACTTAAAGAGAATCATAGAATTGTGAGAGATGTACGAGGATTAGGTTTAATGTTAGCTATTGAATTACGATTTGATGTTAAGGATGTATTATTTGAGGGAATTAAAGAAGGTCTTCTTATGTTATACTCAGGGAGAAATATAATTCGATTATTGCCACCATTGGTACTTGATGAGGTAAAGGTAGCAAAAACCTTAAGCATTATGGATAAATTATTAACTAATGAAGAGGAAAGAAGAGATGTTAAATAATATTGATTCATTCGATGAAAAAATAATAAAGATTCTTCAAAATGATGCTAGAAAACCATTTGTAGAAATAGCCAATTCTATTGGTTTATCTGAATCAGCTGTAAGGAGAAGGATTAAAAATTTAACTGACAATGACATCATTAAAAAATTCACTATTGAGATCAATAATAGGGGAAAAACCAGCGCAATAACTCTTATTTCAGTTGCCTCAAGCTCTGACACCTCAACAGTAACTTCTAAATTATTAAATTTAGAAGGAGTCGATGTAGTTTATGAAATAACCGGACAATATGATATTGCAGCAATTATCAGTGCTCCTGAAATTTCTGAGATCAATTCTTATATAGATGAAGTTAGAAAAATCGAAGGTGTTTCAGATACAAATACCGTGATCATTCTTAAAACTTTGAAAAATATTTGATACTCCATTTATCGCAGTAAGTATTCAGAAGTTTACTTTCATTTTTTTGCGTTAACATTTATATCACATACGAAAGATGTAGTAATATCGTTAAAATGATACTTAAATCAGATGATCCTAACTATTATGCGCATCAATACAATAATGTAGTACATGAAAAAAAAAAAATAAAAATTCTTGATTCGACCTTAAGGGAAGGAGAACAACATCCAGGAGTTTCTTTTACTATCAAACAAAGAATTCAAATTGCATGGATGTTGGATTCATTCGGGGTAGATCAAATAGAGATAAGTCCAGTAGTCTCACCCGATCACTTGGAAGCAACCAAAACGATTATCAAACAAGGATTAAAAGCAGATATTGTTGCTCATGTTAGAGCAATAAAATCTGATGTAGATATCGCTCTTAAAACTAATTCAACTTGGATAGCTACCTATATGGGAATATCTGATATTCATCTTAGTGCAAAGCTAAAAATTTCTAGAGAGGAGGCAAAACAAAGGGCTATTGAAGTCGTTGAATATATCAAATCGCATGGGTTAAAATGTCGATTCACCATGGAGGATGCCAGTAGGACTGAACCTTCTTTTCTCTTAGAGATGTGTAAAGAAATGAATAGATTGGGAGTAGAAAGAATTAGCATTCCAGATACAGTTGGTATAATGCGTCCAAATGGAATGTTTAATTTAGTCAAAATGGTGTATGATAAAATAGATACCTCAAAAAGTTCTCTGGATGTACATTGTCATAATGATGTTGGATTAGCATTAGCTAATGCATTGTCTGGTTGTGAAGCTGGGGCAGATCAAATACATACTACGATCGATGGTTTTGGAGAAAGGACAGGAATTCCTTCGCTTGCCGAAACTTCTATTGCATTGACCCTGATATATGGATCGGATAACAATTTAAGACTTCATATGTTAAAGGATTTGTCAAGGACTATCTCACAATATACAAAGTTGGAGATTCCGGAATCTAAACCTATAGTCGGAGATAGTGCCTATAAACACAAGGCTGGGACTCATCTTGCTGCAATTTTAAGAAATCCTTCTGCGTATGAAATTATTGACCCTCGTATGGTAGGAAACAGAAGAAAGATTGTGTTTGGAGAACTTGCAGGGAAAAATGGTGCGGCATATTTGTTATCCTTACTAGGTCTAGATACAAGTATACGGGAAGCAGAAAATCTTGCCAAGGGGTTAAAAGAACTTAGAATGGGTGATGTATTAGAATTGTTTCTTGATGAGAAATTAGAAAGAAAGATACTTAATGAAGAAACATTTAATGTAAAAAAGGAGTGAATAAAATATGGTAAAATGTGAGGAATGTGATGCCGAAATCAAAATACCAGAAGATTCAATCGAAGGTGAAATAGTTTCCTGTCCTGATTGTGGATCAAGCTATGAATTGGTAAAAATTGAAGGTGGATTTACTACAAAACCCGCTCAAGTAGTTGGCGAGGATTGGGGACAGTGACTGAGGGAAAGAAAACATCTTCTTCTCTCACACTTCTTTATGATACTATAAGATGGGAAGAAAAGGCCATCTATGAAGCTGCCAAAAAAAAAGGTATTGAAATAAAGAATATTGATTGCAAAGATATTGTCTTAGATTTAAATACATTCTCTCCTGAGTACACTAATCAAACCATTATTCAAAGATGTGTTAGTTATTTCAAGAACCTTCATTCTACTGCAGCGTTAGAAGGATTAGGAGCAAATGTTATTAATCCGTTAAATACTAATGTAAATTGTGGAAACAAATTATTTACCCATATGTTACTACAAAAAAACGGTATACGAACCCCTAAAGTAATAACGGCTTTTTCACCTAAATCTGCACTTTCAGCATTAGAAAATTTTGGATATCCTGCTATTATTAAGCCTACAATAGGAAGCTGGGGTAGATTGATAGCATTATTACGTGATAAAGATGCAGCAAAAGCTGTATTTGAAGATAGAGAACATATGTTCCCTCTTTATCATGTATATTATCTAGAAGAATTTGTTTCTAGACCACCACGTGATATAAGGGCTATAGTAGTAGGCGATGTTGTTGCTGCTGCTATATATAGATACTCTGAATCAGATGAATGGAAAACTAATATGGCATTAGGAGGTAGAGCTGAAAACTGTCCAATTACCGATGAACTGGAAGAAGTTTGTATTAAATCTTCTAGAGCTGTAGGTGGAAAGATTGTAGGGGTAGATTTAATGGAAAGTTCAAAAGAAGGTCTATTGGTACATGAAGTAAATAATACAACAGAATTCAAAAATACGGTAAAAATTACTGGAATCAATATTCAAGATATGATTGTAGATTATTCTGTAAACTACCAAATTAATTAGATATACATTGGTCTCATCTAACTATGCGATAGAACTCTTAAAAAAATCACTTAATCTTTATACTCCATCTAGATCTGAAGGTCAATTGGCTAATCTATTAAAGGAAAAATGTGTTAACGAACTTGGTTTTGAACAAGCTAATATAGACAGTGTAGGAAATATTATTGCCACCAAAGGAAGCGGGTATCCAAGAATATTACTTTGTGGTCATATGGATACCGTTCCAAATAAAGTTCCTGTAAGGATAGAGAATGGCTTCTTGTATGGTAGAGGTGCTTCAGATGCTAAAGCTCCATTAATATCTATGCTTTTAGCCGCCTCTGAATTCCCTAAACAAAATGGTACCATAATATTTGCTGGTGTAGTTGATGAGGAAGGAAATGCAACAGGTAGTAAGCATCTTGTAAAAAATAATTTGGAAATAGATTATGCTATATTTGGTGAACCTAGTGGTATAGAAAATATTACAGTTTCCTATAAGGGAAGATTAGCTCTTAAATTAATATGTGATGTTTTAGACAGTGCACATGCAAGTGCTCCATGGTTAGCAAAAAACTCTATTGAAGAAGTCTATAATTTGTGGAATGAGATTAAAAATGCTTTAAATAAGAATTATGAGAAAGAAAAAAGAAGTAACTCTGTCAGTTGTTGTCTTACAGAAATTTTAGGTGGATCTAGTCACAATGTCACTCCTCAAAAATGTAAAATAACAATGGATATCAGAATCCCAAATGGGACTACTTGCCAACAAGTTTTCGATTCTATAAAAAGTCTCATTGCAAAAACTTCAAAAGAAAATGGGATAAAAACTAATTTTATAATTGAAGATTTTACTGAGCCATTCGAAACTGATTTTTCATCTCCATTAGTGAGGTCTCTTGTTCTCTCTATTCTTGACATTTGTAAAAAAAGACCTGCATTATTAAGAAAAACAGGAACAGGTGATATGAATATTATTGGAAATGCATTTAAAATTCCAGTAGTTACATACGGCCCTGGAGATCCACATTCTTCTCATAGTGTTAATGAACATGTAAATATAGAAGAATATCTTTCAGGAATTGAAGTCTACAAAAGATCTTTATTTCATATGTCCAGAATGCATAATATCCAGAATAAATAATATTAGAGGTAATATCTGCGAATTAAATATCTAATATGTTATGTTTCGTTGGCCTTGGTATAAATGGTTATTCTGGACTGAGTCTCTTAGCACTAGAGACTTTACAAAAATGTAAATTTATCTATATAGAAAGATTTACTAGTTCTATTGAAGATGACGATATTAGGCAACTAGAGCTCTTACTAAATACTGATAATAAACGTACACAACTAGTTCCTCGTTGGTTTTTTGAAGATGCTCGTGATATTATCTCTCAATCAAAAGAAAATAATGTAGCAATTTTGACTTATGGAGATCCTTTTATGGCAACTACATTCACTGAACTTTATGTAAGAGCCAAAAAAAATCTAATTGATATAAAAATAATTCATGGTGCTTCTGGAATTTCATCTTTGATCGGTGAAATTGGATTACATAACTACAAATTTGGAAGAACTACAACAATTATGTCAGATCCTATGTCTGCAATAAGTGTCTATAATACTATTTATGAAAATCTGCGGGTAGGAAACCATACCTTAATACTAACTGAATATAATAATAATGAAAAGGAGATTTTCTTTCTTGACCCAGTAAGAGCTATATCTATGCTTCTTGAAGTCGAAAAGAATATCAATTATAAAATTATATCTGACGAGTTATTTATTATAGTGGCATCCAGAATAGGATATAAAGATCAAAATATCGTAGGAGGCAAAATTAAATCTATTAACAAAGTAGAATTTGGCAAAGGACCTCATTCTATCATTGTAACAGGCAATCTTCATTTTACAGAAATAGATTCGATAACTTCCCTTTATCCAAATAAAGATCCTCCATTGGATAATACTCAATTCTTTCAACATATTGCAGTAACGATGTTAGAAAAATATCTACCAAAAGCTAAATTTGCTCTGAAAAATATGCAATCTTATCTTGAAAGTGAAAGAAATTCCTCTTCTACCGTTGGTGAAGAGATTAAAGGAATGTATCCTGTATTAGAGAATGCTGAATATTATTTATTGGATGCTGAAAGATTTTTCAATCAGAATAAATTTGAATTAGGGATACTTAGCATAGGTTATGCAGAAGGATTAATAGATGCATTACGTTTCCAAAAAAATATCAATCCGTGGTTATCTTAATTTAATACTTTATTATTTTAAGGATATTTTTTATATTTTGATTTGGAGAACTATTATTATAACAGAATAATTATTAATTTAAGTGATATTCGACGATGAATAAAAATTACGATATTTCTTTTAAAATTCCAGACGATCTGTTACAATTTTTAAATAATGAAACTTATTCATTGTTGATTAAAGGTGCGCCAGGCTCAGGAAAAACCGCTCTATGTTTGACAATTCTTAAAGCATTAAACATAAAGAATAATTTCTTTTATATTTCTACAAGAGTATCGCCTAATAAATTATTTTATTACTTTAAGTGGATAAATAAATACCTTAAAATCAAATATTCAAATAATCATAACAAAACTTCTAAAAATATAAATAGTTTAGAACCATTTTTTGAAGATGCACGTTTAGATGAACCAGAATCCCTTTTCGAACGTATAACAAATCAACTGATGGATGTACGATCTCCATTGATAATAGTAGATAGCTGGGATGGGGTAGCTTCATTTATGGATCGTGAATCCAGACTAAATAATGAACGTGTTTTACAAACATGGTTAGAAAGGGCAGGTGGGAGATTAATTTTGGTAAATGAAGGCAACGAATTAACAACATTGGATTATCTTGTTGATGGTATTGTAACTCTTAAATTTAATCAATTTAGTCACATCCCTTTCCGAGAGATGAACTTGACGAAGTTAGGAGGAATTGATATAAGAAAAAACAATTTTTTATACACATTGAATAATGGAATTTTTAAAACATACGAACCAAGTAGTCATTACGATCATATTTTGGATCATATTCTTGGTTCAACAACAAATAAATCCGATATCCAAAAAAAAATTGTTAAAATTGATTCTGGTCATTTTTCGCTCAACAAAGACCTAGATGGAGGATTTACTAAGAAATCTATAATACTATTAGAACATGATCCTGACATAGAAATTAAATATATTATTTTGTTCTTGTTTAATTTCATCATTAATTGTATAAATAATTCTCATCTACTATTATTAGACAATAAAATTGCCAGAAATATTACTTCTATTTTAAATTTTATCCGATCGAACATTGTAAACTCTAATGATTATGACAGATCCATTAAGTTAATTGATTTTAATTTGGATACAAATCTTGATAATTTGGATAATAATCTAAACACTAATGTATTAATTAATCCTATTTCTGAAGAAATGAA
>DASQLB010000336.1:0-24161 GCA_035630235.1 Nitrososphaeraceae archaeon
CCCCGGTAAGATTTCCGGCGTTGACTCCAATTGAACCGCAGGCTTCACCCCTTGTGGTGCTCCCCCGCCAATTCCTTTAAGTTTCAGTCTTGCGACCGTACTCCCCAGGCGGCAGACTTAACGGCTTCCCTGCGGCACTGAATAGGCACGAAGCCTATTCATCACCGAGTCTGCATCGTTTACAGCTGGGACTACCCGGGTATCTAATCCGGTTTGCTCCCCCAGCTTTCATCCCTCACCGTCGAGTGCGTTCTGGCAAGCCGCCTTCGCCACTGGTGGTCTTCAATGGATCAACGGATTTTACCCCTACCCACTGAGTACCGCTTGCCTCTCCCGCCTCCTAGCTCTATAGTATCCTCCGCAGCCCATCTGTTGAGCAGGTGGATTTAACGGAAGACTTGTAGAACCGGCTACGGATGCTTTAGGCCCAATAATCGTCCCGACCACTCGGGGTGCTGGTATTACCGCGGCGGCTGACACCAGGCTTGCCCACCCCTTATTCTGCACCATTTTTAGAGGTGCCAAAAGATTTCCTTAGCGGAAACCACTCAGAATAACCCTGTCAAGCTTTCGCTTATTGCAGAGTTTTCGCGCCTGCTGCGCCCCATAGGGCCTGGGCCCTTGTCTCAGTGCCCATCTCCGGGCTTCTCCTCTCAGAGCCCGTACCGGTTTTAGGTTTGGTGGGCCATTACCTCACCAACAGCCTGATCGGCCGCAGTCCAATCCAGAGGCCATATAGATTTAAGCCATAAATCATTCCAGATACTATGACCTATCGCGGTTTATCCTCAGTTTCCCGAGGTTATCCACGTCCCCTGGGCATGTTGACTACGTGTTACTGAGCCGTATGCCACGTATTGCTACGTTGACTCGCATGGCTTAGTCCTATTCTGATAGCAGTCGGGTCCGGCAGGATCAACCGGAGTTAATCCTTTAATAATATTAAATAAAGAGTACGGCCGGACAATCATGAATTGTGCGGGTTTGTAACCTATATCAGATTTAATATATTATATTAAATCCTCATAATATGAGCGCAAATGGAGATCAATAAGTCACATTTTGGTACCATGACCAACATCATTATTGATGCCGCCTATGCCTTGCGTTCTAGATTGCATCTTCAACTGCATCATATAAACCTTAGGTTTATATTTTTTCAGCGATATAGATGAAATTTTCGGGAATGTATTATGGTAGCCTAACCAATTTATATCTTTGTAAAGATTTTTGCTATTCGAACTTTCCTGTATTCATAACTTATAAATTAGTTCTTTTATTTTTTCTGTTTCCATATATGCATATTGAAAACCTGAACAGAACCTACAAGAACAATACAAAGCATTCTAATCTACTTTATAAAAAATCATTGCGATTTTTTCCAGGGGGAATTAGTCATAATATCAGATTTTTTACTCCTTATCCTTTTTTTGTTAAGAGGGCTCTTGGTAGATATCTTTTTGACGTAGATGGTAATACATATACGGATTATTGGATGGGCCATTGGGCATTGATTTTAGGCCATTCTCCAAAAAATGTTTCATTGGCACTATCTAAACAAGTAAAAAATGGTACATTGTATGGTACTGTAAATACTGTAAGTGTTGAATTAGCTGAAACAATTCAAAAGCTTATGCCAAAAGCAGAAAAATTGAGATTTGCTACAACTGGCTCCGAGGCCACTATGTACGCAGTAAGACTCGCCCGGGCAGTAACTAAAAAGAAAATAGTTGCTAAAATAATTGGTGGATGGCATGGATTTAACTCTTCATTGCTTGAAAGTGTAAATTATCCTTTTGACATTAACGAGGGCTTAGGATTAGATGTTGATAACAAATACATTCAATCAATTCCTTTTAATGATCTCCATAAATCCTTACAAATATTAAACAAAATAAGAGATGATTTAGCATGTATAATTGTTGAACCTATTCTTGGTGGGGCTGGATGTATTACTCCTAATAACGATTATTTACAAGGATTACAAGAATTTTCGAAGAAAAATAATATCATATTCATACTTGATGAAATAGTAACTGGTTTTAGATTATCAATTCATGGAGCTTATAAGATGTTTAAATTAGACCCAGATTTATTCACATTAGGTAAAATTGCAGGCGGAGGATTACCGATAGGGATAGTTTGTGGTAAAAGTGAAATTTTATCCATTTCTAATCCAATTGATAAAAATAATAAAAATTTAATTTGTTCCATAGGAGGTGGTACTTTTTCATCTAACCCAGTTACGATGATAGCGGGATTAAAAACTCTCGAATATTTACAAACTAATAAAAAAATGATTTATTCAAAAATTAACGAGCTTGGAGCATACACAAGAAAAGAACTTCAAAAAATATTCGATGAAAATAATATTGATGTGAAAATAACTGGAATAGGGTCACTTTTTAATATACATTTCTTAAATAATAATGTTAGGGAAATTAATAACTCAACTGATGTAGCTTTGACTGATAAAGAAAAACTAAGAAAATATCATTTTGCTTTAATCTCAAAATACAAAATATTCTTTTTGCCGCTTAAAATGGGAGCTATTTCTTTCCAACACTCAAAAGCTGATATAGACAAATTATTAACCTCTACGAGATCGATTATTGAGTCCAAAATTCTATGATAATTATAAATACACATCAAAATATTTAATTGAAGTGATTTCATTTGCTTTGGATCTGAATTTATTTAAAAGTCTCTTAATTTGCTTTCTTATAGGATGTTTAATACGAATTATTCCTGATCTGGTTGCTTATCCTTATCCAATTGGTTACGACATTATAAATTATTACATTCCTTTGGCAGATCAATTAAATTTTGTTTTTCAAAAGGATCCGTTTCAATTTTATCCGTATTTACTCTATATATTTAAATTATTTATCCCTCTACATTCACAGGGTCTTATATTAATTTTATCATCATTAACATATGGTCTGTTTTCAATTTCGATTTATTTATTATTAAAAGGATTGAATCTAAAACTTGTGTGGTTTATGACGATATTTATTTTATTTCAGATTCCTGCCTTGAGAACTACATGGGATTTACAAAAGGATATTATTGCATTATCATTTTTGTTTCTAATTTTTTATTTAATTTTAGAGAACAGAAAAGTTGATTCCTACAAATTAAGAATCATTTATTTTGGGTTGATCAATTTGTTAGTAATTCTAGTTATTTTAACAGATAACATGATCTCTTTTTTATTAATTACATCTTTGTCAATTTATTTTTTAATAAAAAAAGATATCAAATATATTATTTCTTTAACAATAATAATAATTAGTATAATAAGTTTTTTAGTATTAGCTGATAATACTAAAAATAACCTGCTTATTAATACCTTAGACAATATATTAACGGGCAATATAAAAGAAAATGTTAATTATAGTCCATTAAATTTGGGAATTCTATTTATAATGATAAATATTTTATCATTTCCATTTTTTATTTATGGCTTAAAAAATTTGTGTCAACTATTATTATATATCCCATTAATTATTGCTTTACTTGGATCTTTTACCTGGATAATATTACCTCAATCAACAATTTTATTACCAGATCGATGGATAATAATTTCTGGAATATTTATGTCAATTTTTTCCTCTTATGGATTGGTTAAATTATTCTCCAAATATGTAGATAAACCAAATTTGAAGATACTTTTACCTATTCTTTCTTTTTATATAATTATTGGCTTATTTTACATGGTATTACCGTATGGTAATGCCTTTTCAATGTACGGTATATTTGCAGAATATACACATTTTTTTGTTCCATCAACAATGCAATTTAATTCAGTTGATATCGTAGATAATAGAGATCTTTCAATAGTAATAGACTGGCTAAATAAACATACTAATTCTACATCCATTATTTATGGAGATCCTTACCTAAGAGGCTGGATGAAAATGTTATTAAAGGACGAGAGAGTATTTCAGTATAATTCTATAGCTTCCTCAAGGAATGGAATTCACATTATATTAGAAGACGAGTTTGATTCAATAAAGGAACCGATAAAATTGCTCTTTTCACAAGGTATTTTTAGGATTATAGAAAAATAACAAAATCTCATTAGTAAACAATTTATCTAAATTAATAGAAGTAGGGAATATTGAAAAAAGATAATAACTGGTTTAGACGACGATGGTTGGATTTTAGACAAGGTCATAGTATATATCTTATTTTTTTAATGACATTTGCAAATTTTATCGTTATTCAATATAGATTATTGATAGACAGGATGCCTTCAATAGATTCATTGATAGGAGGAAATATAATTGGATTCGCAATGACATTCATCGCTATCTATGTACCTCTTTCGATTGTTATAGGATATTGGCATAGAAAGAGTCAATGGAGAGTAGAAGCTGAAGCATTATTTAATGAGAATAGAATTGGAGCAACTATGTGGCTTTTTGTGATAGATCTTATAGACGGTAAGATCACCGAACAAGAAAAAACAGAAATGAGAGAGATGCTTTTAAAAATTACTAAAGGTCACAAAATTCCAAAATCAGAAAAGTTTGATAAAGGTAATAAAGATGACGAGAAATAATTATATTCATATCCATTGATAATACTTATCTTACAATATTCACATTTGATTAGCTAATCAATTTTATTTATAAATTCTTATTCTCTAAATATTTTTATCTGGTTTATTGTTTACTTGTTTATTGAAAATATTACATATCCATGATCAGGCTCGTGTGGCATGCATCTTGGCCAAATATCAGAGAGTGAAGGGTATACAATCTAAAGTTTTCTCATCCAATAAAATTGATAAATATGGAATATTAACATTTTATAAAGATTAAGTTGATTCAGTTGATCGATCTAATTTTTGCTGAATAATGTTTATCTGAAGCTAAATTTGCAGATATTATTCATATCCATAGTGTTGCGGAATTAGTAATCAAAATAATCAAAGCATTCTGAAATTCGAAAAAAATTATTCTTCATTATCATGGAACAAATATTCGTGGCTTGAAAAATTAAAGCAACTAGAAACTGTCTACTATCCAGAATACTAGAACTAAAACAAAAACATTTGCAGCTAAAGTAAGGAATAGGTTAAGGCTCATCCAAATGTGATATTATAGAACGTTGAAAACTGAACTGATGAATCGCAGTAATCGAATTCCAATTAAACTATAGTTATTAGAGAATTTAAGCAAATAACAGCTAAAATAATAAGAATAATCATTTTTAAATCGCATCATGATAGGTATTTTGACTGTATTAATTTATGATATATTAACCTCTTTTATTCTATTAGTTAAATATTTTAATCCACTCATTAATACAAATTCTTCTTGAATGTCATTTCATTATACATAGATACAAGGAATTGTATCCAATTATATACATGAAATAGATTTCATTCAATCTCCAAATATGGATAGTAGTCAGGAAAACTCGGTTATGTATTTAATTATTGATTGACTCTCTCCATCAAACTCTTTTGAAATGTTGAATTTAGATAGTGTTTCAATGTCAGGACAGTAGATGCTTAACCATATTCGGTACATCCATCTGTATACACAGTATATTTATCATAATTTTAATAAGATTTAGTGAATCTTTCAGCAACAAGCATTTTCTCTCTTCTAAAATATAGATTCCAAGGACAGATTTGTCAATTGGTTCTATTCAAAAACATAAGCAGATGGGGGCTTCCAATTGGAATAAGAATTTCATCTATTATAAAGACAGATACTCTTTTACGTTTCTACATATTGCATGAACCAAATCTTTGAATACAGTTCAATACTGAAAGATAACGTATTTTATCATCGTTGAAAATTATTAATACTTTAGAAATATTATGTAGATTTACCTATAAATTATAGATAAAGAGAGTACATACATTAACAGTGGATATTTTATTTATATATAATCTAATTTTTCGTAAAATAAATAGAATATTTCACAGCTAAAGTTTTTACTGCTTAACTTTACAGAGATAATATTTTAATTTGAGATTCAATATTTAAATTTGAACTTTAGTATTCCATAAAAAAATATTTTATGTGCAATGCTAGTATATATCTATCATCCTATTACCAGATTTCTGATGATGAAAATTTCTTTTTAACTGTATGAGATGCGCTAGATTTTATCCGAAAGTTTTACTAAATGCTTTAAATCTCTATAATAACGGATGAAGATTTTATATTTATCAGCTTTTGGACTACCAAATGGTAGGATTGAAAAATCGGTTTTAACTGCAAAAAATAACGGTTATGAAATAATATTTGCAGGAAGAGAATCATCTCAATATAAAAATAATATTTTTTCTAGAATGTATTCTATTACATGGAATGCCAGAGCAAGATTTGGAATCCCTTATTATTGGCATATGGTCAGAAAACAAATCATAAAAATTATAGAGGATGTTCGACCAGACATAATACATGCACATACTATCTTTCCAGCTAAAATGATTAATGATTTAGGAATTCCTTTCATATATGATGATAACGAACATTGGGCTCAATATGCAAAAGTTATTTATGAAATAACAAATTCCAAAGGTTCTAGTAGAATAGGAAGATGGTTAACAAAACAAATGAAAAAACGAGCAATTTCTGTTTGGCCTGCATGGGAAAAAGAGATTGTATCAAACCATCCTACCATCACTGTTTCAGAACGCATTGCAACTGATTTAAAAAAGATGGGAAACAAAAACGATGTGTTTGTTGTTCCCAATTTTCCTCTTGAATCTGAAATTAAAAATATCGATATCCCCAAATACAATAGAGATATTAACAGTGTGTATCAGGGCAGAGACGGCATATCAGTTGATATCTATCCTCATAAAAATTTAGAAGGGTTAGAAAACGTATTTTTGGAAAATGATATAGGCAATTTGATTTTTATTGGATGGAATGAAAAAAATAAAGATAAGGTGTTCTTTAAAGGTCTATTACCTAGAGACATAATGTTTGAAGAAATGTCCAAATATGATATAGGTTTGCTTCCATGGAAAAGACATTGGTCTCACCCTTATTTGAATCCCAATAAATATGCAGAATATGCTCATTCTGGACTATTAATTATTAATTCATCATCATTAGAAACAATTTCGGATACATTAAAAGGAAATAACGAAACCATTGATAATTATAATGATTTGATTACAAAAATTTCTTATTATAAAGAAAATACCAATGATTTGTATAAAAAAAGAATCGAGATCTACAACTTTGCAAAAAAAAATCTTTTATGGGATAATTATGAGAAGAATATTTTACATGCATATCAAATTTGTTAAGAATATACTTCCAAGTCAATCGATGAGGTTTATACTAATTCTTTGATTTATATTATTTGAATTACCTCAATAGAGAACTTATTTTCAATAATACTTTACTCTTTCCAGCTATAATTGTAAAAAATATTTGCAAGTGTAATTTGAATATGTTCTTAACATTTTAACAATCCTCTTTTTAGGTTATTATTACTTTACTTTATAAGTGGAATTATTTTAATATTCAACTAATTATCCAGTGTATCACAAACTTATTTTTTATGTACTTTTAGACTGTCTGAATAAGAATGATTTAATATAATGTTTTAATTTTATATATTGAATATATCTAAGAAACCTTCTCAAATCTTCTTCATAGAGATCAATATCGTTACTAGTATATCCTTGAAGCATGTAGATAGCCCCTTTAGGATTTTTCAAAGAAAGTAAACCAATTCTTCCAGCAGAATATAATCGAATATAACCTAAAGCCTTAAGTGACTTTCCATAAGATATATAAGTTTCTTTTTTATATGATTTTCGTGTAGGTCTGCTTGTAAGACTAATAAGATCATTTAATACATTTACTCTGTAACCTATTTGCTGAGCTTTTATCAGGAGATATGTCTCAAAACCAAACTTTAATGGATATTGAAGTCCTATTGTTTTCCAGAAATCACTTCTAACAATCCTACCTGATCCTCTTGGAACTTTACTTTTTTCACCCTTAATCTGTCCAGAACAGATTGCTATATCTTTATTTTGATCCATATGAGCTATAATGTTTTTTATATAATTTGAAGGGAGAATATGATCAGATCCCAAAATCATTATATAATCATAAATAACGTCTGGTAATAATTTCTCAAGACCTCGATTAATTACCTTAGCAAGATTTGGTGTTCCATGAGCATCAAATCCTCTATTTTCAATGTTAATCAGATCAATATTAGGAAAAGAATTTACAACTTCTTTAGTTTTGTCTTCAGATCCATCATTTATGACAATAATCTTATTATTATCTATATCCTGATTTAAAAGCGCAATTAATGTTTCCCCTATAAACTTTTCTTCATTTCTAGCTGGAATTATCGTTGCAATTCGGCATTTTATATTCCTCATAAACATTTAAGATTTATTAAAATTAAATTTAATGTTTTTTGTTGAACTATAATGATTAGTGGTGGTAATTGTTCATTAATTTCAAATGAAATAAAGTTTTTTAATAATATAAAACTATTATTTGCTGAAAAAATACTTCAGCTAAAGAGCATTTACTAACCTATTCATTTTATCTAAATTTATTTCAAATCCAAATCTTTTTTCATCTTTTTTCATTGACGTGTACATTTTCATCATTAATGGAAAATGCTTAATTGTACTTAATTTTCCCTCCATTTTCAGTCTTACAATCCTATATACATCTTCATAATAATTAAATTTCTTCAAAACTAACTTTCGGTATAGTTTAAAATCAAAGTTTTTAGATCTATCAAAAACAGTTAAAAAGATTTCACAGCATAACAAGGATGGAATTATTCCCTCCCCTAACATGGGAAAAACGCATCCAATAGATTCTCCCACCCCTATAATATTATTATTAAAAAAGGGCTCCATACACTTTGGTGGAGCTAGGCGTATAGGTCGTCCTATTTTTTTTATGATTTTTGCTGATGGATGGTTATGAAAAAATTCTTTAATCCCATAATATTTTCTATCAATATCTCCAGCACCTACAAAGGCTCTACCTTTATCAATTGGAAAGTACCAAAAATATCCCCTTGCCCCTTTGTAACCTATTACATAGAACTCATTATCAGTTGTGATGGCATCGGGATTTTCTATGAGATATTCATAAGCAGGGATGATAAAATCGGTTGTTGATTTTGGCAATAGTGAACGATGAAGGCCGGTACAATCTAGAACATAATCATAATCATTAAAACGAAAACTACTAGTACACTTAAATTCGTAATTAACCTTCAAATTTTTTAAGAGATCATGTTCCCATTTTTGTTTGTTGTAAGTAACTAGTCCAATAAGTTCCAAATATTCTTCTTTATTGTTTGGCAATTCCATTCGTAACTTTTTTCCAACATGAAAAATATATTCATTAAAATTTAATCCTACATCTTTTGAAAATTTTTCAAGTATATTTCTTGAGGCACCCCAAGCACAAACAGCCCAATGATTTTGCTTTTTTGAAGATTCAAAAATGGTAACATCATGTCCTTCTTTTTGTAACATGAATCCTAAGTAACTTCCAGCAACTCCAGCTCCAGCTATAGCAATTTTCATAACAAAATGATCTTAAATTTTACTTATAACTCTTCTTTATTAAAATGAGTTCAATTAGCGTTAGAAATTCAAAAATACAGAAAATTTATTATCTAAACAATCAAAAAAGATTGACTGTTCATTCTATATGTATATTGCAAAATAATATGGTTTTTTAAATCTTTGTTGAAATATAGTCATTAAAATTTTAAAGTAGTAAAAGAAAGCGTTAAAAAGTATCAAGTGTACTAATAAATAGTTACAATAAAAATCGTCTATACTTAGTTATAATAAAAATAATAGATTAACATAAATATGTCAGTACCAAACCATCTACTAAATGAATAGAACACTAATGGCATATATGTTGGCAGCGATAATATCATTCTCTGCCGTTGCAGCAATAACAATGCAACCAATATCCTTAAGCGCCCAAACCCAACCACCACAACAACAACCAACAGCAACCCCAGAATCATCATCACAACCATTAGCCATAAGTCCATCATGCGGTCAAGTTATAACACAAAATGTTATATTAACTTCAAACTTGAATTGTGCAGAAAGTGATGGTCTTATAGTTGGTGCAAGTGATATTGTTGTAGATCTTAACGGACATACAATATCTGGTCCAGACGTAGACAGCGATACAAAAACTTCTAGTAAAGTAGGAATCATGATTCCTAACATGAACAATGTTGTAGTTCAGGATGGTACTATTGAAGGATTTCAAGCTGGTATATTGATGACAGGATCTCAAAATGTTGAAGTTAAAGGAATAGTTGCTAAAAATAACCAAATAGGATTATTCAGTACTGGTGCTAGCATACTCAATGCACATTTGTCCATAATTATGAATAACCAAATTGGTATTGCAGGACACTCTACACAACAAAGCACTATAGAAAATAATATCCTTTTCCAAAATACATTGGCAGGAGTAACTTTAGTCAACTCAGATAACTCTGTTATCACTTTGAATTCTATTACTGAATCTGGAAATGGTCTTTATATAGACAATCAAAGTAACCAAAACAATGTTAACTTTAACAACGTTCTTTTGAATACAATCGATGTAAACAATGCTAATGGGTTACCAGTAAACACCAATGGCAATACATATGATCAAAACAATTGTATGACTGCTAATCCAAGCGGTATATGTATTGGTAAGTAATCTAGACAAAAAAATTCCTTCTCTTTTTTTCTTTATATATAATTAAAAAGACACAATTAGTTAATTATTATAATTATTAAATTCAAACATATAGTTTTTATAAATAACAAAAGAAAACGTGTTCCAATATTAATAGAATAAAATAATGAAATCAAATATAAAATAATATAATATATAAAAAATATATAACCCCTAATAAAAAATGATAAATATTGAAACAGTAATTGTGTAAATTCTAATTCGATTCTTTTTTATTATAAGACTCAGGAAGCCTATACAAGATATATTTATCCTCTGGAGAAAATTTAGCTGGAGTTGGATCAACAGTTAGAGATGAACAATGTGAACATCTACTCTTAAGAGTATAAATTCGACACATTAAACATTTTCTCAAAATATGTTTCATTTTAATGAACTAATTGTTGTTGTGTTTTTTTAGATTCTTGACGAATAAAATTAAAGTGACCATCTTCCTTTTCAATTGAAGATTTTATTTTTTCTATAGAATTGTTAATAGATTTCTCAGCGATTTTAAAATTATCAGCAGCAACAACTATTCTATATTTAGGTGCTGCAATATATGAAATCATAATTTTTGAATTACCTTTTGTAGTTTCTGCAGTACTTAAAATAGATTTAATAATTTCAACACCATTGGATTTTTGCGATGAAATTTCCAATATACCTCTTATTTCAACATGAGGGATAGGAATTTTTTTACTTTCATCTTCAATTATTTTAATTACATTTTCTGGTAATTCTAGTGGTAATAATATATCTTTCCCCTTTTTTGTTGTAGCCTCAAAAATATCATAAACATAATCATATTTAGTTAAAATTTTTTCTTCAATTTGTTTTATTTGTTCGTCTGATAGATTGGCTTTACTTTTTATTATCGCCATGAACGCATTAGCTTTCTCATTTTTCTTTACTTCAATAATCTTTGATTTTTTTTCTTCGCCGGATACTTGTTTTAGTGATAAATCAACTTCAGATCGTGTTTTATTAACTCTAATAACTTTTAGAACAATTTTTTGATTAGGTCTAACATATCTTTCGATATTTCTTATCCAACCTGTCGCTATTTCAGAAATATGTAAAAATCCAGTAATATTACCATATTCTTCTAAAGAAACATATGCTCCATGATTAGTAACTTGTTTAACATTCACAAAAACTATATCCCCTTCTTCAGGGAGATTTTTCTGATCTTCCATCTTTTAATTAACTCCAATACAAGCTATATTTATTTTGTAAAGTATCTCCTAATTTTTTAAATTAATAATCAATCCCCCTTTTTGCTTTGATACCTTTTTGATAAGGATGTTTTATATCATTCATTTCGGTGACTAGATCTGCGACTTTGATAATTTCATTTGGAGCATAGTTACCAGTTAACACAATGGATGTCTGTTTAGGCCGTACTTTGATTAATTCCAGTACTTGATTTGTTGAAAGAAGTTTCAGATTTATGGCATAATTAATTTCATCTAGGATAATAATATCATATTTCTTGGATAATATCTTTTCTTTGGCTAGAATCAATGCATTCTCTGCAGATTTTTTATGCTCCACATATTCATGATCATCGTCCAATATTCCAATAAACCCTTTACCTGCTGCAATCATTTCGAATTCAGGAGTCAATCTCTTAGAGCTTGAAAGTTCTCCGTAATACCATTCACCCTTTATAAATTGGATCATCAAAACCTTAAAACCATGACCTACTGCCCTCAATACCATCCCTAACGCTGCAGTAGTTTTTCCTTTTCCTTTACCTGTGTAAATCACTACAAGTCCATTGTCAGCTTCCATTGATAGAGAATCGTATAAAGAACTAAATTATAGTTTTCTTTAAGATTATATTTAATTATTCAATAGTATTATGTTAATTTACCAGAACAATATATGAAAAGTTTATATTTTTAGAATCATTATCTAGTTAATCCTTCTAAAGCTATGCAAAACAAACATACAATACTACAAAATTGGAGTAACGAGAATGTATCTATGAATGAAACAATAGATAATATTTTCAATCTCATAAATCTAGATAATATGAAAATGAAAAAAGATGTAATAGAGATATCACGAAATACTTCCCATGAAAATCCATCAGATAAATGGTTCTATATATTAAAAATAATATCAGTGTATTCTGTAAAAAATAACGAGATTTTTTCGCAATCTCAACTATATGACCTTTTAACAATAATGTCTAGAATTATCGATGTAAAGAAGAAAGATGTAGTAAATACAATTACCTTCAATATATATAGAGATATTATGGAAAATTATAATAAGCTAAACGAAAATCTAAAGCTTATTTTTCCAGTTATAATTGTAAACTTGATGTATATAATAAAATATGGAAAAGATATTGAAGGCAAGTCTGTAAATTTATTTGCTATTAATAGCTATTACCAAAATTCAAAACTCAATTTAGACGATGAATTGAAAAAAATATTATTATTTAAACTAGAAAGCAATAGTATTCAAGATATCGAGGATAATGAAATATTTAAAATACTAGAAAAACTTACAGGAAGAGATGAAAAAGAAATACAAAACTCTTTCCGTAATTTAATAGAATCTGATAAACAAAAAATAGAAAATGTTTGTAGAAATTATCATAAACTCCAGGAATACGGTGAATTGATGGAAACAGAGGGATTTATTAAGGTTATAGAGCAAGAAGCAGGTAAAAAGTTATCCGGCAGTCAGCTACAACATGCAACAAACTCTATCAAAAAAACAAAAATCTATTTAGAGAGTATTTTGGATGGCGCATTTGTGCCGAAAGGCAAACATGGCATCAATCATGTCAAACACAATCTGGAATACGGTTATCAATTAATGGGAATTATTCAATCAAAAAGAAGAAAAATCGTTATTGACAATAGTAACTCAAAAGATATTTAATAGTTAAAGAGATTGTACATTAAAATCAATGGCACTAAGCTTAAAACCAAAATAGATAATATTTTTGGAATTTGTTGTTACCATTTGCTTCCCATTAAACAAGAATATTATATAGGCAAAGGAAAAAAAATAGCCATTTGTACTCTGTCGAGTCTGGAATTACTTGAAGAAATCAAAAATAATAATGAGATTATGGAAAATATATTAATAGTAGGTCGATTACTTTCGGAAAATAAAGGCGTTGATGAGATAATTAAATTTACAAAAAAATATACCCTTCTAAAACATATTTTGGTTTGTGGTGACGACGTGAAAGGACATTTACCTGGACAAACTTTAATTTCAGTGAAAGAAAATGGAATAGACATAAATAAAAGAGTCATGAAAACCTCAGGTGCCTACCCATTTTTAAATTGCTCTAACCAGGATATCGAATCTTTTAGACATCAAGTGAATATAATTGATAGAACAGGGTTAAAAGATATAAATAAAATTAAAGATATAATCCTTGATATATAGATTCAATCTGATATTGAACATTTAACTTTTAAGCTAGCAACAATGGTAAATTATACATAAATGCGCATTCTAAAAAAATTAATTATTCAACTAAAAAGCCTAATTTCTTGATAATTATAAAAAATTTATAATAGTGTTTTGCTCAACTAATTCATGGAATATGCAAATCCAAATGTTTTAGTAGATACACAATGGGTAGAGGACCATTTAGATGACAGTAAAGTCAGAATAGCTGAAGTGGACTATGATCCAAAGGCAAATTATAATCTTGGTCACATACCAAACAGTGTTTTATTTGATTGGAAAAAAGATATAAATGATCCTCTTACACGAAATATACTCTCTCGAGATGATTGTTCAACACTATTACAAAAAGCAGGCATAAATGATAGTACTACTCTAATATTATATGGCGACTTTAATAATTGGTTTGCCGCATTCGCATTTTGGGTTTTTGAATATTATGGCATGAAGAATACAAAAATTATGAATGGGGGAAGAAAAAAATGGCTTGAAGAAGATCGACCAATTTCAAAAGAAATACCCAGTTTTCCTCTGGGAAATTTCAAGCCTATTGGGCCTAATCCTGCATTAAGGGCATTTCTTAGTCAGGTGAGAGAATCTTTAGAATTAGACAAAACAAAGAGGATAGATGTCAGAAGCCCACAAGAATTTACCGGCGAAATAACTGCACCTGCTGAATATCCTACAGAACATGCGCAAAGAGGAGGACACATTCCAGGAGCTGTAAATATACCATGGGCCAAAGCAGTAAACGATGATGGTACATTCAAATCAGCTGATGAGCTTACAAAATTGTATCAGACAGTGGGTATTACTCCAGAGAAGGAGATAATTACATACTGTAGAATAGGAGAACGATCTTCCCATACATGGTTTGTTTTAAAACATCTACTTGGCTATCCAGACGTCAAAAATTATGATGGCTCATGGACCGAATGGGGAAATATGATTGATAATCCAATTGAAAAATAAAAAATTTAATTATTTTTTTCTTTTCTGACCAAAAAGTGAAAAATCATACCCTCTTTTCGTATTTCTAATATTGATTGAGATCTTTCTTGAGCCCATCTCGTCAATTCTAGATCAGCTGTTATATCATCTGAAGCCAAATAAACGATCTTGCCAATATCAATTTTAGTCAACAGCTCGTCCAATTTTGTAAGAGTTGCCGCACATTCAGTACCAAGTTCATACATTTCATAGTCTGGAAAAGCCTTAAAACAACGAACATGAAATTCATCTATAAGGGACTTAAATTGAATATGACATTCGCCAATTTTTTTTAAACCATTAAGATCTTTATTGAAATTTGATGGTACAATTGTTGACAGCCAACCGAACTCATATGGGCTATCATTAACTTGTTTTGGTTTAGACAGTATAGATTCGTTGATTTCTTTTATCTTTCCATTAAGTGGAGATCGCACTATTCCAAAATATTTTAAACTTTCTAGAGACCCTAAGCTTTTACCTTTCTCAATGTTAGTACCTTTTTTTTTGAGTTTAATTGAATGTAATTTACCTGCAATTGACGATAAGATAGGTATGATTCCTATCTTGAGGGAGTTTTCATTTGAAACATCTACCCATACAAAGTTATCAGGATCGTATAACAAGTTATCAGGAAAATTACAATTATCAATAATCATAAATCTAAAACATGGTACAACCAATTTTATTCTTTACATTACTCTAAATTTATTGATTAATTGTAATAAAGATACATTTAGAAACATGGAATGTTATTATTTATGTAATATCAAGTTTAAGTTTGTTCAAAATAAGTCTATCTTTATAATATCTCAAATCGATTAATAATAAATTTTAATAATAGGACAACAAAGGCAATTTGATCGAATTAATTTACTATTTGAACTGTGAGAATAAGAAAAAATTTTCTTGTTATACAATTATTTGATATTTTATTCTCACATTTTTCATACACTATTGAAGGAAATTCAGTAATAACAAAAACAATTTAATTATTTGCCTTTTAATAAATGATAAATAAAAGGAAATATTAATTCGATTTACTGTTTGTTGTCAATTCTATCCTATAATAATTACTATAAAACGTTGATGGCATAATATTTCCGTCACAAATAGTTTCAAGAGAACTTATGGAATATAATAATAATATCGTTCATTGTCGAAGAATTCAAAAAATGATTTAGTTGTATCATTAGTATTTATCATCTGGAACATAAATTTATAGCATTTCTAATTTTTGAATCTAAATAAATAATAATGATTATAGTAATATTATATGATTGGATATGATACACTAAATAAAATAGCTTTAGATATAAAAAATTGTCAACTATGTTTATTGTGTAGTAATAGGAAAAATACAGTTCCTGGAGAAGGCGGTTTCCGTAAGAAATTAATGATAATAGGTGAGGCACCTGGCTATCATGAGGATCAATCAGGAAGACCTTTTGTAGGTACAGCTGGAAAAATATTAAGGAATACGTTATTAAAGAATAATATACAGTTGGAAGATGTATTTATCACAAATATAATAAAATGCAGACCGCCAAACAATAGACAACCACATATCAATGAAAAAAAAATATGCATGCAATATTTAGAGCGACAAATTCTTTTGTTACAGCCAAAAATAATATGCTTACTGGGAAATGTGGTTAGTTCATATATTCTTGATATCAAATCGATTACAAATGAAAGAGGAAGTATCCTTCACAAGAATGATTTGAAATATTTCGTTACTTATCATCCAGCAGCTACACTTTATAATAGAAATCTATTGAATATATTTGAACAAGATATAAAAAAACTTGCAGAGTACATATCTCAAAATTAGTGGTATTGAGAAAAAATTAATAAACTCAAATCAAGATATCCACTTGATCTATTATTTAATAATAGATAATTACAATATTAATTGGATGTATGATAATAATGTTCAGATAAAAAGATTAATTTGTATGTTCGATGGAATGTGTCAACCGATCAATCCAGGAGGAGTAGCATGTTACGGTTTTATCATTAAGGAAAATAATAATAATCGAATTTATCAAATTTATGAAGAGGCAGGTATTGCATTTGAACCTTTTTCAAAGGAATCAAGTAATAATGTTGCAGAGTATATGGCATTAGTAAAATTATTAGAATGGTTAGTTGCCAACCACTATAATAAATTTTGTGTACTAATACAAGGAGATTCGCAATTAATTATTAACCAACTTTCAGGTAAATATAAAGTAAAGTCAGAAAAATTAAAAATATATTATGATAAATCCAAAACATTAATACAAAGATTTAAAAATCTTGAAATCGAATGGGTAATTAGAGAAAAAAATAAGGACGCTGATGCTTTAGCCAGTAAAGCCTATATAAATTTTTTAGATAACAATTATGGAGAGTTTTATAAAATACTGAAACCACATTTTGCAACGGATCAGCAAATCAAACTATTAAAAACCTTAAAAATTAACCCCTCTAAATACTTGAGTAAAATTGAGGCGTTAAGATATCTCAAGAAATATAATAAAAAATGATGTTTTTTAATTCATTTAATTTATGCAAAGCATTTATCTAGTTTGTTTATTGTATATTTTGAATGCCAAGAATAAAGAGTTCAGAAAAATCTACAGAAAAGGTAGGAATTCCACAATGGCTAGAAGAAGAGATTAAATCAATAGAGTTTACAGAATCTGAAATAATAAACCGAACAGGTTATATTTTAGAAATTTATTTTAAAGACTACAAATTAGACATACAACTTTATGAAGCTTTACCCGATGGAAGAACTATAGTAGAAGGCATAAGTGTACCCTCATCTCAAGATACATCTAAATTTCTGAAGGGTTTCGTTTATGAATTCAAGATTAAAATGTCTCGAGGAAAACTTAGCGACAAAACTATAGAATTTCTCAAATCGCAATTTAGTTTAGAAATGGATTCTATATATCAATTTGTGTTGATGGAATTACAACTAATGGATGTGGAATCTGAAGAAAATTCAAAACAATTACTGGATGATACTGAAGACTTGTAATAAAATATGGATTTGAAATTGGAAAATTTATTTATATTTAGGTTTTATAAAAGGATTATCGTTCAAGCCTTTTAATCAGTTCTTGGCGTAATTTTTTTAACTATAGTAAGTTTCATTAATACAATCCACATTATAATGAGAGGAATGTGATAAGATGCAATTCGCCAAGAGATAATTACATCTAAATGCGAATCGTTTAAGACATCATTAATTGATGGCAAATTATTCAGGCCAGAGACGTAAGCCCACAACCCAATTTCAGTTAAGCCTGACCCACCCACTGTTATAGGTAAACTTCCTAATTCAGTTGACGCTGCAGTAGCCAAGATAGAGTCATATAGTCCCAGGTCAGATTCAATGATGCCTCCCAATACAAGAAATGATGCACCAAGGCTAGCAAATGCAAAAAATGTAATAACCGTACCAACAAAGAAAATTTTTATTACTTGTCTTGAATTGAAATTTTCTTTACTCATTGTGCATAAATCACTGATTGCAGCATTTGTATAGTTAATTATTTTATTTGACCGTTCATGTGATAAAAATCTTCTAACTAACTTTACTATAAATTTAGGAAGTTGAATATTATAACGCGCTGAAAAAATAACAACTATCAACCAAAAACCAAAAATAAATGAAGAGATCAGAATAATTATAGTACCAATTAGAATTGCTCCATTATAAAAAGCGATTATCCCTGCGAATAGAGCAAGAATTGTTCCCACA
This sequence comes from Nitrososphaeraceae archaeon, assembly GCA_035630235.1. Lineage (GTDB taxonomy): Archaea > Thermoproteota > Nitrososphaeria > Nitrososphaerales > Nitrososphaeraceae > TH1177. Next base: position 18,931 of record DASQLB010000336.1, read on the forward strand.
AAAACATCTGCAATGATTTCCATTGTAGCTATCCATGCTGCAACTCCAGCCGGAACTTTGTTTTTGGTTAACCAAGCAATCCTAACAATTTCACCTCCTATATAAGAAGGTGTAGTATTGGTAACAAATTCACTTCCTATCCTTACTGAGATTAATTTAAAGGATGATGCTACCTTATACCCCAAAAATTTATCTACAAAATATTTAAAGCGATATGCTTGAAGAAAGACTTTGGCAAGACTAAATAAAACAGCCATAATAAATGGAGCTATTCCAACACTAAAAATATCAGTAATAGATACAGGGGAGAAAATAAATAAAAAAATAATGGGTAAAAAACTTACTAATATTCCAATGAGTCTCCAATTCAATTTATCTAATCACTAAACTAATTTAGTTATATAATAATCAATCAATTTAATAATGTAATAATCCTTTACGTTTGTCTATAAATTATAAAATATTATATAATTATATTTAAATATAAACATAAATGAAAGCCATTTATATAACAGGAACTGCCGGTTCAGGAAAATCATTACTAACTTCAAACCTCTTACAATGGTATATTGACCATGATAATTTTCCTATTACCCTTAATTTGGACCCCGCTGTATCTGAATTACCTTATCCCCCAGATGTAGATATACGAGACCATATAGACATTAACAATATTATGGATACCTATGGATTAGGACCAAATGGTGCTATAATAATGGCACATGATTTAATCAGCACCAAAATTCAAGATATTCAATTAGAAGTTGATGAATTAAACCCAGATTATATTTTAATTGATACTCCAGGACAAATTGAATTATTTGCTTATAGATCTAGTGGTAATTATTTTATTTCAAATTTTCAAGCAGATAGTAAAGTTACTATTTTTATAATGGATGGAGTACTCGTTTCGAGCCCAATAAATTTTGTTTCATTATCACTTCTTTCTACCTCGATTAATCTTAGATTAAAAACCTCACAGATAAACGTATTATCAAAAAGGGATTTGATAATAGATAATTTGGAAAATATCTTAGATTGGGCTCGTTCTGATACAACTTTATTAGAAGCCTTAGATAAAGAAAATAATCAAGAATTTTCTTTATTAAGTAAAGATGTCGTAAAAATTATTTCTCAAAATGGACTTAATCAAGACTTGGTTGCTGTATCTAATCTAACTATGAATGGTTTAATTGAGTTATATTCAGTTTTATCAAGAATACTTAATCAAGGAGAAGAAATTGAATATTAAATATAACAGAAATGAATTCATTTAGAGCACTTGCTCCATCATCAACAGCTAATTTGGGTCCAGGTTTCGATATATTTGGGCTTGCTTTAGATCTCTTTGTAGATGAAATAATAATTACAAAGAAACAGCAACAGAATGGAATAATTACTATATCTACTATAAAACAAAATGAGGGAATGCAAATTCCCTATGATAATGAAAACAATTCTGCAGCCTTGGTAGTTAGGAAAATGATGGAAGATTATAAAATAAAAGATAACATTGATATCCAAATCAACAAAGGAGTTCCTCCAGGATATGGTTTAGGAAGTAGTGCAGCATCATCAGTAGCTGCAGCTTATGCCTTTGACAAATTATTTGATCTTGAAATAAATTCAATTCAATTGATTAACTATTCTGCTGAAGGAGAAAGAGCTTCAGCAGGAGCCAAACATTATGATAATGTTGCTAGTTCTATGTTAGGTGGATTTATAATAGTGAGGAACTTCCCACGTATGGAATTTATCAAATTTGAACCACCTGAATCTCTTTATCTAGTAGTTGGAATTCCTAACATAGCAGTTCCAAAAAAGAAAACAGAAGTTGCTAGAAGTATACTGCCTTTGACATCATCTTTGGATAACATAATAACTAACATATCTAATGCAAGTACCATTGTGGCAGGCTTTGCCTATAAAGATGTCAAAATGATAGCAAAGGGAATTGACGATAAAATTGTGGAACCTATTAGAAAAAAAACAATTCCAGCATATGATAAGATAAAGGAGAATGCTATTAATGCAGGTGCATTAGCTCTAACTATTAGTGGTGCTGGTCCTTCCGTTATTTCGATATTGAATACTGATAAGCATTCTCGCAACGTTATGGAAGCCATTAAAGAAGGATTTGCCGAATCAAATATTGAAAGTAATGTTTACCTATGTAAACCCAGTTACGGGGCTAAAAATCAAGATAAAATTTCTTCATCCTAAGTTATTTCTTTTTACCTTTATTAAGGAAGGAAGACATTAGATTTTTTCTATCTTCATGAGCAAAACAAAGGGCCCATCCATATATTTCCATTCTGAGACCTGAATCTATATCCATATCCATGCCTTTATTAATCAAATATTTACTCACTTTAATAGCATTATAACTATTGTTTGTAATTTCTCTGGCCATAACAATAGATTTTTCTATTAATTTTTTGTTTAAAAGTTTAGCCAATTTTTTTTCGTATTCTTTACGTTTTACATCGTCTCCTTCTGGAGCCGCTTCAGGTAATTCGTCTTGAGTTAACTGAATCACGTCGTTAACTAATCCTATCTTGTATGCTTCTTCTGCATTTATCATTTTTCCTGTAAAAATCATTTCTTTTGCTTTAGCTGGACCAATAATGCGTAACAATCTCTGTGTTCCTCCCCATCCTGGTGGTATTCCTATTGTGACTTCAGGTTGACCAATTTTTGCATTATTTGAACATAATCTAATATCACAAACTAGTGCAAGTTCACATCCTCCACCCAATGCAAAACCGTTAATGGCTGCTATCACGGGTTTTTCCAATTTTTCAATTTTATTTAATACAGCTTGAGCAGATGAGGCATATTTTTCTGCTTCAATAGGAGTAATATTAACCATATATGATATATCTGCACCAGCACAAAATGATCTTTCTCCAGCCCCAGTTATAATAACAGTTTTTATAGTATCATCTGTTCCCACAATATCTATTGTTTTAGATAATTCCCAAACTACATCTACATTCATTGCATTCAATGCTTCAGGTCTATTGATTTTAATAATCGCTACATCTCCCATAGGTTCTAGAAGAACATATTTCATTGTAGACATATTCTTATTCCAATAACTAACATCAATTAAACTTTATTAAAATAGTACTAATCTTGTTAAAAATTATTTATTTCTTTAGAAAGACCAACTTGGAGAACAACAAAATAAAGAAATTAAAGATTAAGCTCCTGCCATACCAGTTCTTAAATCTACTGCTCTATGATCTTCACTTTCAGCAGCAGCTTTATGCATCTCTGAGACAGCACATCCCATTTGTGCCTCTGGTTTGCCTCGTCTCATTAATCCACGGTATAATCCAGCCTCTAAGGTCTGTCCGTGAGCTTTTTCCCATTCTTCTACTGGTATACTGAATTTCTTTTGTATTCTATCACGATACCACTCAGGTATAACATTAAAAGCACAGAATGGAATTATTCTAAGGTCAGGAGTCAAATAATGTATATCACATCTTTGTAGTCTTTCAAGATCTTCATTATATTTATCCTGAAAATGCATCATTCCTAAAAACAATGATCGAACGTGCCAAGAACCTACTGCATCAAAATTACGTTTTAGCAGAATACTGGAAAACATCTTTGCTAGATTTAGTCCGTGTGGCTGTTTACTTCTATCGACAAATTGATTTAATTTTCTCATAACATCTAACATTGCCCAATATCGGTTTGCACCAGAACGCAATTCATCCGCTTTTTCTTCGAAATATTCTAATAGTCCTTTAATATCGACAAATGATGTAAGTGGAATCAATTTTTTAGTTTGGACATCCTCGAATACATATGTACCTGCACCACAGGCAAAGTGAATCGATAATTCATATTTTGGTTTTTTGCTAAACGCTTCAATAACATCGGTCATTGGCATACAGGATGGAACAGGGAACCAAGAATCAGTAGAAATTTCGCCATTAGTTTGCTCTTCAATCCTTTCAATACAATCAGGAATAGTAATTCTATATTTCTCTCGTTCTTTTTTGCCCATTCTTCCGGTAAGGGAAACTGGTTGAAAGTTGACAGCATGTACTACGTCCATATTCTTTTGAGCAAATCTAATTATTCCTCCCAATTCATGATCGTTTATTGATTTAATAACGGTAGGAACAAAAACAACAGTCATTCCACATTTTCTAGCAGATTCTAGAGTATATGGTATTTCCCAGTGATTTTTAGGATTAGTGCGTGGAGTAACACCATCAAAAGATAGATAAAGATTACTGACACCAGCATTTCGTACTTGTCGCATTGTTTCTGGAGAAAGTGCTAATTTAATACCATTAGTATTTAATTGAACATGATCAACTCCTTCTTCTTTCATTATTTTTATAACTTCAACAATATCATCTCTGAGCATTGGTTCTCCGCCAGTAACTTGTATAGAGTTTCCTGCAATTGGTCTTTCTGCTTTTAAAGTTTTCATCATTGCTCGAATTTGTTCATAATTTGGTTCATAAAGATATGCTCCTTCAAGACCTTTTTTTACATAAAAAAAACAATACCAACAGGTTAAATCACATCTATTAGTTACTATCATATTAGACAGTCCAGAATGTGATAAATGGTTTGTACACAAACCACAATTCGTAGGACATGCACATTTGTCTACCATAACATTTGGAGCATGTGCACCCTTGCCATCTTTCCAATATGTACTGAATTTTTTATACATATCCACAGATCCAAAATATAGCTCTTCACATTCGCCGTGTGAAGGACAGGTTTTGGTCATATAGACTTTGCCTTCTCTTTCGAATACTTCTGCATCGAGAATCATGTTGCAATCAGGACATATACTTTGAGTATGTCTGATAGTTTTTTTAGTAGTAGATATCTTTTTTGTAATATTTGATATTTGTATTAATTCCATAACTATTCTTACCTTTTTACCTTTTAATTGATCAATTTAAATTCTATTAATATATAAATATAATTATATCAATCCTAAGGTGATTAGGTTAAGTATTCATAATATTATTTCAATTGTTTTTATTCTAAAAAAATAATGGTAATTTAGTTCAATCTTCAATTTTAACCATATTGTAAATGACTTGCTTTCATTCCAGGTTTCATATCTCTCTGGCTTCTTACCTTTCTTACCCCATCTTCAAAGTTACGCATAGTAACATAAGCTTCCATTGTATGTTTAGATGCTTCCTCTGGATTAGGATATTTATTAATATATTCATGTAGTA
>DASQLB010000337.1:0-2667 GCA_035630235.1 Nitrososphaeraceae archaeon
ACCTGATTCTGGTATAATTATTGCTTCTCCAAAAGTATCATATTTTGGCCTTCCTGCTCTACCGCAAAATTGTTTATAATCCAAAATACTAATTGGAATATTTGTTCCAATATCGTAATCATATCGTAAAATACTTGATAAAACTACTCTACGTGCTGGTAGATTTACACCAGCTGCTAAGGTTGGAGTTGCTACCAGTAATTTAATTACTCCTTGTTTAAATGAGTCTTCAATTATTTCTCTTATGGGTTGACTTAATCCCGCATGATGAAAACCTACACCTTGGGATACTAATTGGATAAGATTTTTAGTAATATCAGTATCGTCTGAAATTTTTGACATTTGTAATGATGATTTTTTAGCTTTTTCTTTCTGATCCTTATCTAATAATCTAAAAACACCCTCAACAGACTTTGCAGCAAGTGATGCTGCACGCTTACGAGTCTCAGCAAAAATTATAGCTTGACCGCCACTTTCCAAAGAATCTATTGCAACTGACACAGGAAGAGATTGAAAATTATAATAAGTTTTTATTTTAATGCGGGTATTATTATTCATACGTACTATACCGTTATCATATACACCTTCAAGTAGTTCAGTTGGCCTCCAATTACTTTCTATTAATTTACAATCTAACCATTCTGCTATGTCTTTGGAATTGGACACCGTTGCACTTAAAGCAAGTATTTGAGCTTCTTGATAGAATCTTTTGATTTTTGTTACCATCATTTCTAGAGTTGGACCACGATCTTTGTCACCCATTAGATGAACTTCGTCTATAACAAATAATCCCACATTTGATAATAGTTCGCTGTCATTTCTAATTAGTGCATCCAATTTTTCGTTAGTTAAAATTACAATATCTGCATTAAGAAGATCGTTACCTGCAGAATCATAATTTCCCATTGCAAGCTTTACAATAAAACTTTTCTTTTTGTATCCTTTTTTATTTTTTGTTAAAGACTTTTTTTCAAAGTCTATATTTTTAGTAACTGTTGCTAAATCTTTATTATTGTTAATAAGATTACTAGAGTTAAATTCTAAAAAATCATGATATTTTTCAGTTGCCAAAGATCTTAGGGGTGTCATATAGATCACCTTCTCTTTTTTCTCTATTTTTTTAAGAGCAGCCATAATTGCTATGAGTGTCTTTCCACTCGCTGTAGGAGATGTTATAAGTAAATTTTCGCCTGTTAAAAGTCCATTAGAAATGGCTTGTTCTTGAATTGGATAAAGTGAATCATATCCAACCTCTGAAAGAATTTTTTGTAAGTTTTCGTCTTTTAGTGATGATAGCGTCATTGTTCCTTATCAAACCATATAATTTTTGATTATTATTTGTTAGTTTGAATGACTTCATGAATTTATAAAATTAATTTTAAATTTGCGATTAGTTTTAAATTTCTCTATATGTATTAGATTTATTGGAAATCAGAAAAATGTAATGAGAACTGGGAACCTGGATATAAAGTAAGTATTTTATTTATTGCTATGTTAAATATATAATATCAAAGAAATATTTTAATGATGCCGGGGTACCCAAGCTAGGTAAGTCAAATGACCTTAAAAGGGGTCAGCCTCGAGATCTATCTAAATTGACGTGCTAGCTGATGTCCTTGGACTCGTGGGTTCGAGTCCCACTCCCGGCGCTCGATTCCAGTAGTTATATAGAAGATAAAACACTATAGTATTAGAAATAGATCATTTTCTTAATATTTCAAAATTACATCGTTCGAAATTTTAATAAAATTGTAGAGATAGAAAATAATTTGGTTAAACGCGATCCGTATTGTTTTTTAAAGTCTCAAAAATCATAAATATCAACTATTAATCGAATTATTATAGGATTGAAATATTAATAACTAATCCAGACGCAGTAAAAGAATCAAATGTTTTAATCAAACCATTCTAGGATTAAAATAAAAGAATGTCTGACTATGCTCATGTATGGTGTATTATTTTAATCGAACTATTATAGGATTGAAATCTAACTATAACTAACTTTTTTTGTATTATCAAATTGTATAAACCCGCGAATGTAGTTGCAGGGATCGAGTCCCAATCCGAGAATTAAGTATCTTTTTGGTGTTAATCAAAGTTATATTCATAATCTTTAATAATAAAATCTAAAATATTGAAATTTATTGGATGCATCAAATGACTGTCATTTATTATTTATTGTTGCTTCCACCTATGATCTCTTGTACACCTTCCTTTAATTTCTCTTTTGCTACATCACCAATTTTGTCCATTATACTGCTTCCACTGTCTGTATTATTTTTACCTTGTTCTGCATTAGTTTGATTATCTGTTTGTGCAAGGGCTGACCCTGTCAATCCTCCAACTACCATACCAATTCCAAGAAGCATTATGTTCATAGCATTAAAAGATATTATTGTTTTCATTATGAGGTGATAATAAATATATTATTTAAGAATTTTTATTGTTAACGCTATCACAATTACCTGATTAAATATTTTAATACCAGATAATAGAACCCATATTTGATGGATAACGGTTCGAGTCCCACCCTAGCGCTGAACTCGTAATCAAAATATGATGAAGCAAATGAATCAAACTTGCATCTTCTTTATCTTGTAATTATTAAAAAAATTTTTTTATTGTAATTGTAGTGTTATATAGAATGTTGAACTATAGAAAATATGT
>DASQLB010000338.1:0-3266 GCA_035630235.1 Nitrososphaeraceae archaeon
AAGAGGATTACTTGAAAAAGAGGGTTTATCATTTACCAATGGAATCGTTAGTGAATTCACGAAGGTTAGGATCTCTCTTTCTTAGAATGGGAAACCTAGTGATTAGAAAACTATTGAACACAAATTCCAAGGACTCAATCAAAAGCCCTTACCTTGAGACTCACATGAGTTAAATTTAGATGCTCATTACAAATTTCCGATCTGTAAAAGGAAGCAAAGAATATTATTGTGTTTCTATGAGACATGGCATAAGTGAGGTATATGAGAGAGAACGACATACCCTTAGAATCATCTTCCATAATGCAGTAGGTTAGGAGTTGGGTTCATACATGAAACGCATAAAGAGATTATTGATATAGCCAATAGGCTAATAAGCTAAAATGAGAATTGACATTTAGCGGTTTTGATCTTGCGGATCCTAGGCAGAAGGAATAGAAGAAATGGAACGATGGCTATCTAATCGAAACAGGATAATAAGTAATATTCTTCCTAGAGATGGTACAGTAATTTATTACGGCATTATAATGGCACTTAAAGAATCAACTCAATATCTTGATTTATTGTTGCAAAATATTTTATGGCAAAACGATGAAGCAATAATTTTTGGTAAACATATCATTACCAGAAGAAAAGTCGCCTGGTATGGCGACTCTAACTATTTCTATACTTATTCAAATACAATAAAGCAAGCATTAGAATGGACTAGAGAACTTTCTGACATTAAGCAAATAGTAGAACAACGAACGGAAACAAAATTCAATTCCTGTTTGCTAAACTTGTATCACGATGGAAATGAAGGGGTAACATGGCATAGTGATAATGAAAAAGGATTAGGAAATAATACTACCATTGCTTCATTGAGTTTTGGAGCAGAACGAACATTTTCATTCAAACACAAACAAACAAAACAAACCATTTCACTTATTCTTGAACATGGCAGCTTACTTGTAATGAAAGATACAACACAAATGCATTGGCTACATAGCTTGCCCAAGTCTAAAAAAATTACTAGACCTAGAATAAACCTGACTTTTCGAACGATATCTTATTGAGGGCTTTCAAATACATTATCTTATGGTATAGGATCATTACAAATTATATACAGGATTGTTAACTAAACTTGTATATTCTTATGACCAGAAACCAAGGAATAAAAACAATTACCAGTATCTTTTGTACTAGTTAGGATACTATGTTATAACTCAATTAAAATAGAGTTATAGAATATGGACAAAAAATATGTAATAAAATAATCATCAAACTTCTGGGTCCTATGAATATGTATTCATATGATTGCAAAAGAAATAAATTTTTAGATAAAAATATGAATTTTCTAGAAAGTAACATAATTACTATCTATAAATAAAAAAATTTAGACATTCTCAATGAAATTTGGGATATAAATGAGTAATTCCACTTCAGTATAATTTGCTTATTTGTAGATAAATCCAAATAAAAATATAAATCAAAAAAATAAACTTAATAAGTTAAAAATTTATTAAAGAAGTCATAGTCACTATGTCATAGAAAACAAATTACTATACTATTAAATGTTTAACATTTGTTAAAAGTGGTAAGTTATAATAATCAAACGTGCGAACTGAATTAAATTTTTTTTATGTGTTATGATATTAAACAACAAGAACGAATCAATTTGAAATTAAGTTTACTGTGATGACTGTTGTAAAGGAACAACCATTTTATAACCTAAAATATTTCAATATATTAATATGAAAGGGACAATTCATAGGTAAAAGCTATAAATCATCATAAGAAAAAACAATTTATTACATTATAATGATCGTTAAATTATGAAATCTCTTAAACACAGCTCAATTTTATTTACTATTTTTTCTTTGATATTCGCAAATATTTTTATATGTATTCCGATCTTCGGAGATGGTTTATTTATGGAAGAATTATCCGCATCAACAGCTGGAAGAGACATCTCACTTTTGATAAAGATGTCTCCACCTGTAGTTACAACAGAGACCTTAAAAGGTGGTCAAACTCCTTTAATTCAATTTAGATTATCTGATACTGCTACCAATGAAACTATAAAACATGTCACGTATTTAATAGAGATTGAAAAAAGTGGAAAGCGTCTATTATTAGATACTTTTCATTCTCATACTGGTAATCTAGGAATACAGATGAGACCTTCCAGTGTTGATCACATTACAATAAATGGTGACCAAGATCCTATTTTAGCAACTTATACAGGAGATATGGAACATCCTGTGTCTGCAACAGGACCTATATTTACTGAAGGAGGACTTTATCACTTTATTGTCACTATAGAAACAATTGATTTTGATACAACTTTTCTTCCAATAGATAAACAGCCAGTGTATGAAGGTTGGCTTAGTGTAGGTTATTCAATAGATAAAGATCTTGAAATTAATGGAACAGGTTATACTATAGATGCAATTTCGTATTATGATACATTAAACAATTTTAACTACGATTCAATGGATAATGAATTAAATTTTTCAATGCCTTTTGATTGGAATCTTGATAGGTTGAAAAAAGTTAATCTTTATGTTCATGAGGAAATATCCCTTCCAAAACCTAGTCCTTTAGCTGCAAACGGATATGAAGGTACTATAAATAATATTGATTTACAACCTAATTCATTACTGGTGGATAGAACAAATTCAACAAAAGATGTAGTTCATATTATGTTAACAAAACCTAATGTTATGGATATTGCTCAAAAAATAGCAGACAAAAGTAATATGAGTACTATCACTGAAAATAATCAAAATATAACAAATGAAATGACATTTACTCTTTCTCCTTCTAAACATGCCAATACTGGTACTATGAATTCAAGTTCAATGAATATGCCTATGACTGGAGGAATGTAATTTTATTCCATAATAATCTTAAAACTTTTAATATTATTTAAAAAATATAGTATTAAATTTTAAATAAAATGATCAACGTTTAGTATCCGAGATAATATAAGAAAAAATATTGGTGATTCACATATGTAAGATAGTTACTTTATGATGAAAGAATTTAGATTTTTTAAACTGTTATCTTATCCATAATTAATATTTGACTATACTAAAAATAAATATGAATTTAAAACTTCTGCTACAGAATCTATTTACAGAATGATTCTATATGATTTAGAATAAGGTATAGTAAGCTTTTAATCTGGTTCATGAATATTATAATAAAACTCTTCTATGGTAGCTAAAAAATTCACATCTTTTTCCCCTAAAGCTTACTTTAGTTATTGAACTCATTTTAATAAT
>DASQLB010000339.1:0-3888 GCA_035630235.1 Nitrososphaeraceae archaeon
TACAAAACCGCCCACAAAGCGGCCTTCGTACAAAACCGCCCACAAAGCGGCCTTCGTACAAAACCGCCCACAAAGCGGCCTTCCCCAAAAGGGACCACCTTGCCACATAACCTGATCACTTATATCAACAAAAAAACTGAATGAATTTATAGACAAATTTCACATAATCTCAGTCATATATCCAATCATAGAGTGTAACAATATAGGAAAAAAATACTACAACCATTGGGTGATAAAGAATATAGATTACAAGTTTTTGAGAGGGAAAGTAACACTAATATCTGGACCATCAGGTGCAGGTAAATCAACTTTAATAAATATTATATCCGGCATTATTTCTCCTTCTGAAGGAAATATTTTATTATTAGGATATAATTTACATTCAAATTTTAAAAAGGTAAAATCTTATATAAGCTGTGTCTGGAACGAACCTTCTCTCTTTTCAAATATGTCAGTTATTAATAATCTACGCTTTTTTTCATACCTAAGAGGACAGAATATTAAGGAGATAGATATTAAAGTAAATGATATATTAAAAAGTTTTGAAATTATTCATGATAAAAACAAATTTATCAGTAATCTGTCTCAAGGAACTAAACGAAAGGTTGATCTTTGTAGAGCATTAATAAATAATTCGGAAATTCTTTTATTGGACGAACCATCATCTTTCTTGGATAATAAATCAAAAAAAACATTAGTAAAAATACTTGGCAAATATAAAGAAGAAGGAAAATCAATTATAATTGTTTCTCATCATGCATCTCTATATTCCGATTTAATTGATGTTGTAATTATTATGAAAAATGGAAAAATTATATATAACCAACCATTAGAAAATTTAATAAAGAACACAAAAGTATTCAAAAATGCTTTTATTTTAAAAACATCCAATAGATTGTTGGCAAATGACATACTACGAACTTTGCCCGAGATTGAAGATACTTACTTAAGTCAAAAATCGGTTCATGTTTATTTGAAAGAGGGTGATGGGGACTTGTCTTCCATTATCAACTCACTAGGCAGTAAAGGATTAAAAATTAAAAAAATTATTAGCAAAGAGCCAAATCTTGATAAATTGATTGGAGAATTAATTAATGCTTATTAATGCATTCACATTATTGACCATAAAGAAAATAAGAAATAATCTTTCATTTACATTAAGCACATTTACAACAATATTGCAACCTATATTATGGTTAAGTATTTTTTTATATTTGAGAGAAGAACATATAATATTAAATCTATACAATAACCAAATCAGATATATTGATTTCTTAGTTTTAGGAATTTTTGTTTGGAGAACAGTAAGTTTTATTTTGGGAAAATTCCCAAGTTCAATAAAAGAAGATGCATCTGCAATACGCAGTATAATAATATCACCAGGAGGAGAAAAGATATTAATATGGTCTAGTATTATAGCCACGTTTTCTATTGCTATGATTATTGGTATCTGCATATTATTGGCTGCAGTTTTATTATATGATTTTTCTATTTTTCTTAATCATATTATAATTGCTTTCCTAGTATTCTTGTTGATAATAATTATCCATTTTGAAATAGCAAGTATTATTGTTATTTCTCATATACATATAAAAGATATGAAAAGCATAGGTTTTATAACAACTACAATATTCGGGTTATCAGCCGGTGTTTTCTTCCCTGTAGAATTATTTCCTCCACCTTTTGATAATCTTGCTTATGTTCTTCCATTAACACAAGGATTAACTCTCATGAGAGAACTGTTGCTTTTTCCTAGCCTTTTACCGAACATGAATTTATTGTTTATGCTCTTATCTGAGACAATTATTCTTTTCATATCAGCAATTATTCTATATAAAAAAATTTTTAAATCTTATTGGCTTGAGAAATTGTGATTGAAAATATAATATTTTTTTTTATTACGTTAATTTCACGTAATGTTTTATTTTATTAGAAATATGGAAGTTATTTTGACAATAACTATAAAATTAAATTCTATAGCAATTTCTTATCGTGCTGCTAATGAATTGGGTTTATCCAAGTTTTTAATTAATCTCTTTTCGCATTCAGAACCTTCAGGTGGATACAATTCTTTTCCTATTACACATGTATGAAATCTATCTCCAATCTGTATTGGACCCAAATCTGTATTTCTGTCAAATGCAAAAGTTCTTTCAATCGTATATCCTCCTATTTTATCAAATTCCTTTTGAACATCCACTATTTCAGATTTGACTTGCCCTTTTAGCATTGTAATAATCTTTATTTTTTTAGCATTCTTTTTATCTTCCATTGGAACTGTTATTTTTACCTTAACTGGTTTGTTAATATTATTATCGTCTTTAGCATTCTTTGTTTTATCTTCTTGTTTTACATTCTGTGTAATTTTGTCAGTTGGTATTGAACTTGTATTATCATTATTACCTAAGGTAGTAAAAGACACTACTTTCGGTTTTGAATACATATTATAATAACTAGCAGTTTTATTGTAAACTTGTGACTTTGCTTTAAATAAACTTGATTTAGTGGGACTCGTAGTTGATTTGATATCTCCCTCATTACAATCAAAATTGTCTACAGTAATATCATCTTTTTTTTGTTTATCAAAAGATATTGATTTTATATTGATAGGATTTTCAACATGGTATGCACAAACAAAAAATTCATCTGGTTTATGTGCACTATTTATCTCATTGTCTTTGTTCATAGAGAATGTAACTTTTAATTTTTTAGTAGACTCCTTTAACTTATCTAAAGGAATATTTTTGACAAAGTCCTCTCCGTTAATGACTCCAACTACTTTAAGTAATCCTGTTTTGGATATATTTTGTAAATTAATATTTGAAATAACTTCTAGTTTGTTTTTTTCACCATCATTATTTTTTATATGAATTTCTGATCCTTGCGCCATGACTTGATCTATAGTTAATAATGTGGTGCTACAACAGCCTACAATAAACAATGCAACTATTATCGATTTCTCCAGTGATACTGGCATACCAAAACAAGATTACCAAAGTTTTTAATCCATATGAAACATTTTTAATATACTATTTTATCATCATTTTGGACTAAATATTATTAGTTAACTATTTATTATAAAAAAAAGATATTAGAATATCAATCTGCAACAAGAAGAATATAGTTCTATTCATTTTCAGCTTGTTGAAAATGGGCGTTAAAGGTGACTTTAACAACCCATTTTGAATATTCTATTTGGAGACAATTTAATCCAACATTTGGACGATTTTGCAATTTTACATTGGCGACCAGTTGTAATTGTCAATTCTGGAACCATAAAGAAAATATTCTGAATTGTTCTTTTCTGTTTCTTCGATACAAAACCAATATCCTACTTCTGTAGATTTATACTTAGGAAAAGTGACATAGTTGCTTTGTCGGCTGTAATCACTAAATATCATAGTTGGTTTAATAACAAGAACGAAAATGGTAATATTCTGTTTAGTATTTGAAAAATTTGAAAATAGATTTGAAATAATTTATTATAATAGGTATAATATTTTGTCTCTTATTAATAACTAAATATAAAAAATTAGCTAAAATTATCACAGAAGGTAAAGCTAGTATACAGTATAATACCAAATTATTACATAATGGCTAATTCTCAGTTTCTCAATATTTTTGATCAATTATATTATATGTATAATATTCATACCAAAATAATAATCAAATAAATACTGGGAAAAAATGAGTTGTTATTCAAGATTTATTATAAAATATTCGAATGAGGTATCTATCTTTGAATCTATTAATGTTTTATGTGAATGTTTTCATATGAAATAATATATCATACAACTAATATAGATGATTCTCTAATCCATGTATGTAATATGTTTCGGAATACTCTAACGTATTTTAAATAAACTATTTAAACATACAGTACATATG
>DASQLB010000340.1:0-6448 GCA_035630235.1 Nitrososphaeraceae archaeon
AAAATAGATCTATATGCTGGAAGAATCCAAGAACTAGAAAAAGAATTAGGAATAGAATTAACAGATTTTTCAAATTGGGGAATCGATTGAATCTAGACACTATTGTTAAAGCATAGAAAAATATGGTATTCGAGTGTCTTAGCCTTTTCCAAACAGTCTACCGTGTGATAAAGATCCTATACTCATTTAAATATTGAGTGCAAATATCCTTTTACAATATCATTATATTAACTTTACAATATTTTATTCTATTTCTTGAAATTTCTATAATAAAATAGTTGAATTCTGGTACTTGACATATTTAACTTATTTTAATTATGACTTCATTAGTAGTACATCGGGAGTGGGATTCGTACCTAGAAGCATTATTTCTGGGCTGTATTGTTAATAATAAAACTCTAAGAATTTGATAAAGACTACTATTCAATACGATATTAATCAAATTATATTGATTTATATTAATAAATCGATAGATTATACAAGATGAGATTTTAACCTTTTACTTATACTATTTTTAATATTCTAACAAATTATAATAAGTTACAGAAATGGTTTATATAAAAAACATTTCAAAATGGAATAATGTGAATATTAGTAAGATTTGTATCGGATGGTTCTACCATATCTTATATAGCAATAATACATCTAAAGTTGTGGATGATTTGTTCAAATATTTTATTCTTTATTTTTGTTCATTATCAAAGTTATCTTCTTAATTAGAACTTCAATTCTGATTGGTTTTTGAATAAAGTAGTCTTCATTGATTGTCTTACCCAATGCGAATAGTGCTTTTTTAATTTCTTCAGTGAACATTGCAGTTGCAGTAAAAAAACAAATTTTTACTTTGGGATCTTTTTCTCTTATTTTAATATATAAATCAAATCCATCCATTTTTGGCATCTTGATATCAAGAATTACTAAATCATAAAAACTAACTTTGTAATAATTCAATGCTAAAATAGGGTCATTAAATGAATCTACTTGAAATCCATTATCTTCTAAAATATCCTTTATCGTAAAAGTAATATCGGGTTCATCATCTATTAATAAAATTCTTTTAGTCATTGTTATAGAAATTATCCTCTATCTATTACTATTTCACTAGTTTTAACTATAGGAAGGGTAAAATAAAAAGTAGATCCAATGCCATTAGAATTATTTTCTGCCCAAATTTTACCACCATGAGCTTCTATAATCTTCTTAACTATGAAGAGACCAAGACCAGTGCCTTGATTTGATTTTGTAACAAATTTTGTAAATAGTCTTGGTAAAATCTCATTATCAATACCTATACCACTATCTTTTATTATCACAATTACTTTATGATCCTTATCATCTTTTTCTTTGTTTGTTATTCTAGTTGTAATTATTATAAATCCTTCTTGAGTAAATTTAAGAGAATTATCGAGTATATTTGAGATGGCTTGTGTTAATCTTGTTTTATCTGCATTAACAAATATTTTATTTCTATTAGGTTGGTACAATATCTGGACTTTATTATTTTTATTCTTTATAATATTCTCATAGTCTGTGACAACATTTGATATAACTTCATTTAATTCAAATAATTCTGTATTTAATTTAAAGATTCGACTTTCAATCTTTGTAACATCTAGTATATCCTCAACAAGTTTTTGTAATCTATAAGCATTTCTTACTATGGTTTGAAGATAATCTTTAAGTGTTTCTTGTTTTAAATTATTTTCTTTTTTATTTAAAACTTTATTATAAAGTAATTCACTAAGACCTATAATAGGCATAATAGGAGTTCTAAGTTCATGCGCTGCTACATTGATAAACTCTTTTTGCATTTTATCATGAACTTTTAGTTCCTCATTTGCTAATGCAATTTCTCTATTTGATTCTTGTAGTTCTTTTGTTCTTTTCTTTACTTCATTATTAAGGATGCTATTCCATTTTATTAGGACTATTATAAGAGCAGTTATTGCAACAATGATACCACCAATTAATGAGAACATTGCTAGCTTCTCTTCAAACAACACATTATTAATTTCTGAATAAATTGTAGTAGTAGGAGTAACTATCTGAATAAAATACAAAGCCTTACCTTGAAGAAAGACAGGAGCATTAGTAGTTAATCGTTCACCCCTTCCATAATCATAAATTGCATATCCTGGAATACCTTGTAATAGATTTTGTGTAAGATTCATCAAAATGGGATTATGATTAGTAAAGTTTTGTACAAATTCACCAAAAAAATTATTTCCAACCAAACTTTTATCTGCACCAACAGCAAGTAATGTTCCTTTATTATCAATGACAACTAAGAATTGAGAATTAATATCTTGGATATTTCCATAAAGTGAAAAAAAAGATTCGGTAGGTATTTTTACACCAACTATTCCTATAAATTCTCCACTACTACTATTTACTATTGGAACAGCTAATGCAATTCTTTCTATAGTATCAATTCCCTTAAATCCATCTGCAAAAGTTGATCTTAGAGTATTTTTTGTTTCCTGTATATACTCTCTAAATGAAAGATCTATATTTATAAAACGTCTTGTACCTTCTGAAACGATTTCATAACTAACAATATCATCTTTATCTGCAATGAAAATTGTATCTACTTTTGTCACATTATTAACTTCTGAAAATTTTTCTCGCATCATCTTATCAATCCTATCTCCATAAAGAAGACCTTGCTGTAAAAGACTGGAATCTACAATTCCTTGAAGTATCGATTTAAGTAATTTAAGATCTGAGCTAATATGTTCGGATATCGCTTGAGTAGATTCTATTTGACGATCTTTATATTGAGCAAATATACTATTTTTAACATTCTGTTCTGTTATATTCTGTTGATAAAAAAATAAACTAAATGAAGAGATTATTATTACAACCACAGAGATAAGTCCTATTTCCTTTCTCTTTTTAAAGAAGAAATCTCTATCATATATCATTTCTTCTTCTTTTCCATCTACCTACTAAGAATACTGTAAAGAAATATGTAAAATTCATTTTTATAAATTTAATTCTTATTAGATCCATCTACAATATGATCGTATCTTTCTGGTACAACGATCTTTCCATTAATTATATCTTCTTTAAGCTGATTGAATTTTATTTTTACATTGTCTGATATACTATTCTCTAAATCATGAAATGGTGCTATATAGATTATTCCTTCACCAAGTGCCTCTTTGTAAGACTCTAATCCAGGTTTGAATACTTGTCCACTAAAATTACCGCGTTGAATCATTTTAATAACTTGATCAAATGTCTTTTCTACATCTAATACAAAGGAAGTAAGAACAGTATTGGGAGCTAGTTTATTTTGATCAGAAATAGCACCAAATGCAAATATTTTTTTTTCTTTAGCAGCTTCTATAACACCCAAACCAGATGTATCTGCTACCTGTAATAAAAAGTCAGCACCATCACTGATTTGAGATAAAGCAGCTTCTTTTCCTTTAGATGGATTATCCCAATCATCTAAATATGTTGCTAATACTGTTATGTTATTATTTATATCATGAGCGCCTTGCTTATAACCTTCATAAATATTAATAAGATTAGGGTATTTTTCTCCTCCTACAAATCCAATAACATTTGTTTTAGACATCATTGCTGCGAGTGCTCCTAATAGATATGTTGCTTCTTGTTGCATTGGAAAAATAGAAGCGACATTAGTAGCTTTTACAAGTCCTGTAAAAATTACAAAGTTGATACTAGGATAGTCTTTGGCTATTTTTATAGCAGGTGTCCCCCATTCAAAACCATGAGCTATAATCAAATCAAAACCAGCATTAGCATATTCTCTTAATATAATCTCGATATCTGGAATAGCTACATTTTCTTTAAAATCAATATCATAACCATATTTTATCTCTAAGGAGTGTGCTGCATTATATGCAAAAGCACCCCAACCTGTATCACTAAATAATCCATCAGTTAGTAATGCTATTTTGAGATCTTTTATAATAGAATTATTTTTCTCATATAATTCATAAGGAGTTGTTGTTTGTTGAGTAGTGTTTATATCATAAAAAGCGTATGTGGATGAACTAAGTTGTAATGGTCCACTTACTAATGTAATTGCTATAGTGAGAATGAAAAGATATTTCTCCTCCTTTTCTTTGAATATCATAAAAATCCCTAAAATTATTATTATATTAAACTATTAAAATTATCTTGTATATTTTTAGTTTTAAAGTGATCTTTTATTTAGATTTAAACCATATAAAATATTAAAAGGCAATTTGTTGAAATTTCTATAACACCATACTCTATTTATAATACCAAATTTTACCTAACTCTATAATGACTGGAGTCGACCGCCGGGAGTGGGATTCGAACCTCGAAGCAGTAGTTCGGGTTTATACTAATTTCCTATAATAAATATAATTTAAATTTAATAATTTTGAGGCGCCTAAAAATAAAAATGAAGGATGTTACTAGAGCAATCTGTAGGTTACTCTCTAAGATATCGACTCTCAATTTTACTATTACCAAAAACTATATTGATTAATTATTTTAAAGTAAATTGATGACTTCTCCCGATCCAACAGATAGAGAACGATTTAACTATGAAATTTTAAAGTACGAATTAGAAACCTTTCAAAGTCGATATAAAAACTTTGAGAAAACCTATCTATTAATAATAGGTATTAGCATTTTCTATTATCTTTTTTTTATTAAATTTTTATATTGCAAGTGTAGCATTAGGTGGAGCTGCCATGGTTTCTGCTTTAATATTAAAAAATCAAATAAAAGTAAAGGAATTGGACAAAAAAATAGCAATAGAAATGAGATAATAATAAAATAAATACAATAACCAAACTACATCATATATTTTTTATTTTATATAAATAATAATAAAATGATATACAACATTTCACAATTAAAAGCAGAGATTTTATACGAGCATCATCAATACAATACATCAATAAAGAGAGGACAAAAATTTCTTCTCAATCATGTTGATTCTAAACTTTCTCTTGTTGTAATATATGCTGATTTAGTGGGTTCAACACAAATGAGTATGACTTTACCAGTAGAAAGAATGGCAAAGATAATCAAAGCCTTTGCCCATGAATTATCTTCAACGATTAGAAGTTATAATGGATTTGTATTAAAGTACGTAGGAATGCAGTTATTGCATTATTTCCAGGAAATAATGTATACAAATTACTACATCCCACACTACAATCAGAATTTCAGGAAATGCATTTAAAAAAAGGAAATAATGAATGGAAAAGTTTATACATTTAACAAAAGATTCGTATTTAACTATCTGTAGATACATTTTTTACAAGAATCCTTCAAATAGAGCCTAGATTAAGTTGTTAATTCATTACAATAATATTGATTTAATATAGTTTCATTCGTTAAACAAGATGAACTTTATAAATATCAATATTCATCTTCTTTTTCCTATTGTTGTTTAACTAATCCTGCAGATTTTTCTATTTCATAGGTACTATTATATTCAACATTATCATCTAAGTTATTCTGAATAGCTTCCAAGACATCATTAATCCTATTTCCCATAGAAGGAGATAATCTATTGAGATGATCTTTTATCCTTTCCTTATTTGTTGGAAAAGAAATTCCTTCAAGTAGGGTAGCCAACTTTGCTGCTTTTTTTATATCTTTCGTAACATTATCTGCAGATTCACCAGTAACATCACCTTTTCTATAAACAGTATTATATCTTTTTTCCGTGGAATTTGGATCATCAGAAACATATGCCATTTAAATTTAATCTCCTGTTTTTCATTTTTAAATCTGTAAAATTTATCATTATTATTACAATAAAGGATATTATACTATAAAACTACTATATTATTAACACAATATATTGCCTATTATAACAACAATATTATTTAAAAAGCAAAAGATTGACAATCAAAATATTCACAATTAAAAGAAGAGGTTAAGAAAACTGCTATTTTTCAAAGTTACAAGATAATGGTTAACTTAAAAATATAGAAAAGCCTATCAATTCGATAGACAGAAATTTTCTCAATCTATTTACAAATTTATATATAAGACATATATATAGTCAATCTTTCTATTTCAGTTATACGTATTTATTTATTAGATAACTCATGTATTCATTAATGTCTTTATATAAGTAATAATATCTTCGAGCTTTTCAAGATCAAAATAAACTTTATCGTATTGTTCTAATAATTCTATTTGAGACTTTGATGCAAATTTTATTGCATTACCACCAATAATAATTGGTATATTAAAAGACTGACGTATTTGTTGTACACATCTAATAGATGAGTTGATATTTTCTTTTAAAGTAACAGATATGATGATTATACTCGAATTAATTTTATCCAAGTAATAAGATTCAATAGAATTGGTTGGAAGAGGTGAAGTAATATTATAAACATCATATCCTTTTTCAAGCAATAAAGATTCAATTATTTTGCAAGCTATGCTATGAAGTTCTCCTTCTGGAGTACATAAT
>DASQLB010000341.1:0-7105 GCA_035630235.1 Nitrososphaeraceae archaeon
TCTTTTACTTCTTTCGATAGTTCTCTATAGCCGTTTTTATCTATTATAACAACATTTATTCCGTCTCCTGTACCAGCATTTCTTCTAATTGCTGCGGCTATTGCCTGCAAAGCGACTTTATATGCTTCATCTACACTCATATTTTCTTTAAATTCACTTTCTAAATAACCATATGCTACAGGAGATCCGCTACCTGTAGAAATAAATTTTTCTTCAGTTAATGATCCAAATAAATCAATATTATAAATCTGGCCAGCACCCTTGCCTTCGTATCCTGCCATGATAATCTGAACATAATATGGAAAATATCTTTGATTAAACAAAATATTTGAACATAATCTGGCAGCTGATTGAACTGGAATGATCCTTTTGTTAGATATTCTATAGAGGTTGGCATTATATCGCATTGTATCTACAAGGTTCTGAGCATCAGCTACTCCTCCTGCAATAGTCATTCCTAAATGCTTATCAACATTTTGAATTTTCATTACATGTTTATCAGCTATAAACATACCCGCACTAGCACGGGTATCAGCAGCTAATACAACACCATCAGAACATGAAAGAGCACAAGTCGTTGTTCCTTTTTTAATCTGATTTGCTATATACTCAGAATATCTATTATCTTGTACGTGCATCTTAATCAAAGATAATCAGTTCAATACTACATAAGTATTTTTTCATTCTTTAGGATTTATATGATTATACTTTATTAGTTGTAATATATAATATAATGTCATATACTATTTTCGAAAAAATTTGGGACAATCATATAATATATCCTAATTCTAAAATTATTAATGAATCAATAAATCCTGATTCATACTTACTTTATATAGATCGACATTTGATCCACGAAGTTACTTCCCCACAAGCATTTGAGGGTCTAAGAACAAATAATAGAAAAGTTAGGAGACCTGATTTGACTTTTGCTACGATGGATCATAATGTTCCTACTACAAATAGAAGTCTTCCAATAGTTGATCAAATCTCTGCTATACAGATTAATACGTTAGTAGAAAACTGTAAAGAATTTGGTATACGTTTATTTGATTTGGATAGTCCTAATCAAGGTATTGTTCATGTTATAGGTCCTGAACTAGGAATAACTCTTCCAGGTGCTACTATAGTTTGTGGAGATAGTCATACTTCTACTCACGGAGCTTTTGGAGCCTTTGCTTTCGGAATTGGTACTACTGAAGTGGAACATGTACTTGCAACTCAATGCTTGTGGCTAACTAAACCAAAAACCATGGAAGTAAATTTTTTTGGTTTACCAAAAAATTTACTGGCAGTATCAGCAAAAGATATTGTATTAGCACTCATTCGCAAAATAGGTATAGGTGGAGGTATTGGAGCAGTAATTGAGTACCGAGGTGATATTATAAAGAAAATTTCAATGGAAAAAAGGATGACCATTTGTAATATGTCAATAGAAGCTGGAGCTAGAGCCGGATTAATTGCTCCTGATGAAATAACCTTTGAATATATACGCGATCGAGAATATTCCCCCGAGGGCGAAAAGTTTGAAAAAATGGTTACATATTGGAAAGAGAATTTGAAAACGGATAATAATGCTATTTTTGATAAAAAAGTAGAAGTAGATATATCGAATCTTTCTCCACAGGTGAGTTGGGGAACAAATCCTTCAATGGTTGTTGACGTAACTGGTGTAATTCCATATGCTGATGAATACGCTATGGGTAATGAAGATGAAAAAAAAGCAGCAACTCGAGCACTTGAATATATGAATTTAAAATCAGGTACCCCAATTACTGATATCTGTATTGATCGAGTGTTTATAGGTTCATGTACAAATTCCAGATTAGAAGATTTAATTGAAGCTTCTGTTATTGTAAAAGGAAGAAAAGTTTCACCAAAAGTTCATGCTATGGTTGTACCAGGGTCTCAATCTGTCAAGTTAGAAGCAGAAAAATTAGGGTTGGATAAAATTTTTATAGAGAGTGGATTTGAATGGAGAGAATCTGGATGCAGTATGTGTTTGGGAATGAACCCTGATATTCTTTCCTCTGGTGAAAGATGTGCTAGTACATCGAATCGAAACTTTGAAGGAAGGCAAGGAGTTGGAGGTAGAACCCACTTGGTAAGTCCAGTTATGGCGGCGGCAGCAGCGATAGAAGGACATTTTGTTGATGTTCGAGAATGGATATAAATATTCGATATATCCTCTAAATCTAACTATTATGGAACCATTTCAAAATTTTGAAAGTAAAGCAACACCTTTTCCATATGTTAACGTTGATACAGATCAGATAATCCCAAAACAATTTCTTAAATTGACACAAAAAATCGGATTTGGAAAATATTTATTTTATGATTGGCGTTACAATAAGAATGGTGAGCCTAAAAAGGACTTCATATTAAACAACCCCACATATTCAGGATATCCTATCCTTCTTACATTAGATAATTTTGGAAGTGGAAGTTCTAGAGAACATGCAGTATGGGCAATAATGGATTATGGTTTTAGAGTTATTATTTCACCTTCATTTGCTGATATTTTCTATAGTAACTGTATAAAGAATGGTATACTGCCAATAATATTGGCAAAAAAAGAGATAGAATACCTATTTGATAATCCTGATTGTATTATTAAAGTAGATTTAAATAAACAACAGGTAGAATTAAAACCAATTTTAAGACAATTAAAATTTCAAATAGATCCATCTAAGAAAAAGATGTTATTAGAAGGTTTAGATGAAATTGGAATGACATTTCAACTAGAATCCCATATTTCAGATTATGAAAATAAAGTACATAATGATTTTAACATAAATGTTCTCCCAAAGAGTAAATTAATTTAAGATCTTATTAGATCTCAGATATTTCAAATAAGACATTTTCTTTGTAATCAACTATTTTGATATTCGAGTTAAAAATTTCAATAATATTTTCTTGGCTATAAAAATGATTAATAATTTGTTTCATAAATTCATTTGCAATAATTATTATATTTTTATTTTTATTCTGGTTAACTTTTAAAAAAAACTTCATTGCATCAATGAATGTTGAATAATTTGCCGCAAAACTTTGAGAATCATCTTCTACTGATATAATACTATGCGATGCTGGAAATATATCTGATATCTCAGCAGGAATAATTCCTAAAAATGGATTGTATGAAAAAACTTCCACATCAGAGAATATTTCTTTGATTTTGATAAAATTTTTCGAGGCATAAAATGGATGTATTTTTGTTTCAGGATACAAAATTAGTTTATTTTTCTTGTTACTAATATATTTTGTTACCATTTTTCTAAATCTTTTCGCTTCTGGTCTATATTGATCATAGGGTTCATTAAAATAAATGGCTTTATCTTTATAGATTGGTGTACCATCTTCTAGATAATCAAAATTTTTAAATAACCTAACAGCATCCATTAATTTTGGATGGTAGTGAGCTTTGCTCATTATATACTCCCAGAGTCTTCCATCAAGTATTGATTGTTTTACCGAATTTACTTCTTTTTTTAAGACATATAAATTATGTATGGATAATTGAATAATTCGATCAATTTCAGTGGTATCTAATAACTCCTGTGGCGTATAAGAATTACAAATCGAGCAAGAGCAGGGGAAATATGTAATTTCTTCTAATCTCATAGTTCCGTTTGAATGCATATATCTATTATCTTTAGCATATAAAATATATGATGCAGAATCAAACATATCACAACCTAATGCAACTGCTAATGGAATGGTTAATGGATGCCCAGCTCCAAAAAGATGAATAGGCTTAGATGGGATTGTTTTTTTTAAAGTACAAATTATTTCAGAAAGTTTAGCAAATTCATAGGCTTCCATCAACTCAACTGGACTTCCTAAAGCCATTAATTTAAAATTCATATCATCAAAGAGTTTTGCAGACTGTTCTACTAAATCTAAGTGTTCTGCACCTTGAACAGGGCCAGCCCATATGGTATTTATTCCATTGTCATTACAACTGTTATTTTTAATTACTTCAAGAGTTTCTTTAACATTATTAATTGTTTGATTGACATATTTAATTGCTTTACTATATTCAAGTCCGAAACCTGTTGGTTTGTCTAAAGGAACAGCTATATCAGTTTTTATGTCTATTTCAAATTTTGCCATTTCAACAGGTCCTATATCAATATTTCCATACTCCAACACTTGATAACCGCCAGAATCTGTCATCACAATACCATCAAAATCAATTATTCTGTGAATTCCTTTCTTCCGAGCGTCATCTCCATAGCGTTTTAGAGTAATATATGCATTAGTAATAATTGCTTTAAATCCCATTTTTTTGATTAACTTTACATCTACCATTTGTTTTATGGGATGGATAACTGGAATAAATGCTGGCGTATCTATTACTCCATGTGCTGTATTTAATTTTCCTATTCGTCCGCCTAGGTCACTATGTCTGACCTCAAACGACAATGTTATTTCTTTGTCTCCCTTACAAATTCATCATAAATTGCTTTTATTCTATCAGCAGCGAGTCCTGTACCTTCTTCAATGCCATTCTGAGTAACTTTAATTTTATCCATAACTATAACAGCTCCAACATCTTCTCTAACTTTTACTAAACCTGGAAAAACCCTTGAAAATCTCTCTGCAAGAGCTTTTAAATCAAATGGTTTTTCCATTAATCTAATTTCCTTTATAAATGAACCATTGATGATTATTTTTATTATTCCACTAGTTTCTAAATCTTCTAGTATTACATCTAATTTTTCATTTATTCCAATTAATGTCCCACCATAGGTTTTTTTATCTGATGTTTCTATGGATACCTTCTTTCCTAAAAATTGAATTGATTCCTCTCCAAATTTTCTAAATGCTACAGACAAGCTAATTCGATTGTGGTTATAATAGCAGCTATATATAATTTCAATATCTACCGCTTTTTTCCATATCCTAATATAACATTTTTTTATATTTAGTTAATGTATAAAAATTTTTTGTTATCTCCATTTTTATATATTACATCTAACCAATCAACTAATCCTATTTGTCTCTTTGATTTGTGATCATAATTATAAATAATTTTCTTCACGGATTCTTCCGGATCATTATGAGTTGTATCTATTTCTGAAATTTTCTTTTTACCAAATACCTTTAAAGTATCATAAAAACATATACCTAAAATTTCACAGAGTATATTTTCTTGCAACTTTTTATTAGAATATTTTCGTTTCTCATATACATCTATCAAAGAATAGGGAGATTTTCTGAGTATAGCTATAAAATCTAATTCATTTCTTTTTATTACGTATGGTAAAAGATGTCCAACTACTATTACATTATCATTAATTAATTCTTTTAATAAGAATAATCTAGTTTTTTTTATATCAGCTTCAGATGTTTCATAATTGAAAGCATGATTTGATATAATTATTTTGTTTATGTCAATTATTTTACTATTTTTTATTTTTTTAGATAGCAAATCGGTTATTGTATGTTTACCAACACCAGGATTACCTGTAATTCCTATTCTTATCATACTATATAATATAATAATAACTTTAACCCAAATCTATAATGACAGATAGAAAAAAAAGCTTACGACAAAAATAATAAAAAATGAATCGAAATTTTCTATTCGATTGTAGTGTCTAGTGTTTTTAACCTTCTTCCCAGCCTTTGTCAAATATACCGTTTTTGTGTAATGGGACTGGTTGTCCTGGTGTGTATTCCATTGGTCTCATCCAGAATATTGCATGTGTTGGACAAACTCCTATGCAAGCACCATCAGAAATGCATCTTTCTGGATAAAATACAAAGGCTTTACCTCTTTTCCAACCCTCTACAGGTTTTACTCTGAGAACGTCTGGACCAAGAGCAGTACAAATTTCTACACAAAGTGCACATCCAATACATCTTTGTTCATCAACATCTGGAAGTATTGCAATTGTCATTCAATATTCACTAATGGTCCGATGTTGGCGAAACTATTTAAACCCTATGTCTATATCAAAACAGCGTTATATCCACATTATTAAGTCAAATGATGATAATATTAATATAAAAAATTAAATAATAAAAAAAGCTAAAAGTATAATTTTTATTTTTTAATCATTCTCATTACGTCTACTTGTCCGCTATGGAGCCAATCTTTTAGTTCTTCATGTGATGGCTTTGCATCATGTTTTCCTGCTAAGTGCAAATGAAGAAGAACATAATTAACTTGGTTCAATAATGGTTTATTATCTTCGTCTCCTCTACGTGCTTTTTCTTTTAAATCTGCTGGAACAGTATTCCACCAGTCACTAAAACTTCTACCCATAATAACAGTTAATGATGTTGATTAATAAGCCTTTTGGGATTTTCTAACACTGTTATAAATTAAAATTTTTCTAATCTATAAATGATCAACTAATTTCAAATAATAATCCAAATTAATTATAAATATATTCTCATTATTATTTTGTTAATCTATGTCGTTTCCATTTGACGAGATTCTTAAAGCATATGAATTTTACACATACTATAAACTACAAAAACCATTGTCTTGTCATCATAAACGATTTATATTTCCATTATTTTCTGGAACCTATTTTTGTTATAGAAAAATTGACGTTTTACGAGTAATATCAATTGCCCAAGCTCTTTCTGTTAGTGCGAAATATATCGATATTGGATGTGGTAATGGAGATTTCCTACGAAGGATAAGAAAATATTTACCACAATCTATAGGTATAGAACAAAATCTATTGCCTTTTTATTTATTGAAAAATACTAAACCCGATTACATACATTCAATTCCTATTGAATTGTTCACAAATAAATACACATTTGATTTAGCCTTTGTTGGATGGATGCAACCAGGTGTTGATTTTCGTAAATATGTTGCTAAATTGACAAATTGTATAATAACTACATTTGATTCTGGAGGACAATGTGGTATAAACGGAGGTTGTGAATATGAAGAATTTGGCTTCCAAAAAATTGCTTCCTGGAGAACTCCATCATGGTTCGACGTAAATACTGAACTTATGAACAATTACTATACTGGTTCATTAACAAATAAAGCAAATTTAAGGCAACATTTATCGAGATTAAGAACAGCTAATAATTTCTGGTATATCTATTCTATTAATAGTATATCCAATAA
>DASQLB010000342.1:0-2320 GCA_035630235.1 Nitrososphaeraceae archaeon
TTTCTTCATATTCTTCGTTATAATATTCTTGTGCCATTGCAATAGAATTCTGTAGTGCTGTTACTGGAACAAACAGTGTTGCTATTCCAAGTAACAAAAATATGCTGCAAGTTCTTATTTTTTTATAAGACATGTGAATAAAGATCTTCTATTATATTTATCAGTAAAGTAGAAACAATCCCTTTTAATATTTAATTCGAAGATTAGATGAAAGAAATTTTAAATGTTTTAGATAGTTATTTCTAATATTTTTATTATATATTTTAATATAAAATATTATACTATGAACAAAAATACAAAAAGATTTGTACTATCGGGAACAATAACAAAAATATTTCTTAACTAAGATTTTTCTATCGTGATTCATTATAGGGGTTTGAATTTCACTACCACTCGCCCTTCTATTTTATTCTTTAGTTCAATATTTCTGGGATAATCCTTAAATTTTTATATTATTTTTTCCATTTCTTAGTCGCCTTTTTTTATGCAATAGGAAAAAAATGGATTAATATGTGTTACATAATTACTTTGATAATTTCATTATTTTATCAAAATTTACATTTTTTCAATTTGTTTATGAATAATTCTGTATTTTTTTCACCATAATTATGCGTGATAAAATATTAAACCTATAGTATATGGGCTCGGAGGAGAGTGAACTGATTTTGACACAATTTTGTAGTTTAAATTATAAAATAAAATTCTAGTCCTCATTGAAAAATATTAATTTCATCTGTTTGTAACAAATTATCATAGTTAGTTATTCAAACTTAATGTTAAAGTTACACATTAAACTGATTGATTATTTTATAATTCCAATTTGTCGATAATAAAAGGATAAGAGAGATCACTATTTCTCTACATTATATAAAAAAATGCTTATAATGATGATAATATTATTCTATTTTGTCAAATTTGACTATAACAAATACTACTAAATTTAAAGCTCCTCCACCTACCAAGTCCGAACTGAAACTAAGGTCAATACTAAACTCTAAAAATTTAATATTTAAGCCTGGTCATGTTATCTGGTATACAAATTGTCATAAATATACACCTGATTTAATCATAGGCAAAAGATTAATTATTGAAGTAGATGGAAAAATTCATGATGCCAATTTTATAAAAACACCAGATAGAATAAGACAGCGAGCACTTGAAAATATGGGCTTTCATGTTATGAGATTTAAGAATGAAAAAATTCAATCACATCCAGCAATCGTTGCCGAGGAAATTATTCAAAAATATTATGAAATAGTTGATTTTGATAATACTTCTAAAAAACCGATGGTAACAGCTATTAAAGAACCTAAAGAATCTAAAGAAATTCCTTTTGATATTCAAGAAAAACTTACAGATTGGACAAAATTCTATAATGATAAAATTAGCAAAGAAACCTTGACAATAACCGCAAATAATTTTAAAAATATTTTAGAAAAATTACATCCTGGTATTTTGAAAAATGAATGTGCTTTAGAGAGCATGATTTTAGGACTGGTAGGATTAAACCTTAAGGTAGATCAAAATAACTTAATAGATTTTGAATCATCAGTCAAACTATTAGAAAAGTATATTGATATAATGCAAGAACTATTTCCTTCTTATAATAATAATAATAATAATAATAATAACAATCAAGCAAATGGAATTAATGTATTTCTCAAGAATATGTTTAATATAACAGCCCCTAATTTCTTCAAAAATATAATATTTAATGGCGGTCCTAAAATAAATGAAAATGTAATTGACATCAAAGATATTGAAACACTTGAATCAAATATTGATTGCTTTAACAAATATTTCAGTAAATATGGAATACAAGTAAAACCTAGTGATATCAAAATTGAATGCCATGAAACACTAAAGAATCTGAAAAATAAAGAATACGATATTTCACACTTCAAATGGTTAGAAGAATGGATAAAGAAATAAAAAATTAAATATCTTTTTATTGCAAAATACATGTATAGGAACCACAATATAATACTGGCTCGGAGGTGTGTGAACTGATTTCGACACGATTTTGTAGTTCAAAAAGATTGTTATTATTTACAAAATAAAGTCAAATGATAATTAATCAAACAGTGAGAGGTTCCTATTCCATTACTAATGAAAAGGAAATCTTCCAATATGTAAAGAGAAAAGAGAGAAGGATTTGAAAGTATGAATAGAGTTACTAACAACTATTGATCAACAGTGCGATACAGTGGAATATAAGGAAAATTTTTTCTAGATATGATTTTATCTTGGTTTTTTCGTATTTTCATCCTTTTTCTTTCTCTTTTCCATTATTTGCAAAAAGAGATTCTTTAAACCTAAG
>DASQLB010000343.1:0-6169 GCA_035630235.1 Nitrososphaeraceae archaeon
ATTTATTTATCTGTTTATGGTAGTGCAGCTTCTCCTCTGCATTCCTCACAAATAAATGTTCCATCATTATGTAATAGCAGATCTGACCATTCTCCACATTCGTCACAATAGCCCGAAATGTGTCCTTGAGGACGACCAGTCTCACCTCGAATTAAGGCTGATTTTTCGGAAACGACATCTATCAATTCAGGTGTTACAGCTATCACATCTGAGGATGAAATGATACCCACTAATCTATTTTTATAAACTACTCCAAGACGTTTTATGTTATGTTTTCTTAACAGTCTAGCAGCTTCTGTTATGGTAGCTTCTCCTTCGATGGTGTATAGTTTTTTCATAATCTCTGAAGTAGTAATTGAACTTGGGGGAACATCTCGTGAAAATCCATCTGTTACAATATCCCAATCAGTAACTATACCTACAGGTTCTTGTTCCTTAAATATAATAATACTACCAATCCTTTCTGATTTCATTTTTTCTGCAATTTCTTTAATGTTAGAGTCAGGAGAAGATGAAATAATGGGACTGTTCATGACATCTCTTACTAGTACCCTAGTTGTCATATTTGCATCCCTATGTTTACTACCTAGATTGGCTTCCACATCCATCATTTGTATTATCGAACTTAATTAGTTTACTCCAAAAAAATTATTACAAATTGCCGTAAAGTGTACCTTTCGCTGATGATGTTATCTTGATTTTACCCGAAGGTAAAATTCTAATTACATCATCCAAGGACATTCTTTTTAAAAATTCTGTTAAATCATCATCTATATTTTGTGAATTTGCAATTAATTCTGATTTTATTTTTTTTGCAGCATTCATAGGATCAATCCCTCCTGGAACTATAATTAAATAAATTATGGATTTTAATTTTATACTATCAACAGGTCCGCATATCAATTTATAACCATCATTATCTTTAGTTATACCAATCGATAATTTTAACTCTAATGCCTTGACAAAATTCCTTTTTCCTTCAATTACAAAAGATCCTTTTGGAAGAAATTGACCAGTTGGAGCTCCTTTTTTAACCTGATTTGGATATACCCAGTATGCGTCAGCGCTCGATAGACCTTCTTTCCATCCTCTACTGAAGGTTACTGTAGCGATGGCTGTCTCTATAACGCTTTGATTATTTGTAGTAGTAGAAGAGGTACCTTCTCCACTATCAAGTCCAATATTCTTGATCAAGAAAAAAGGAGAACCATGTATTTCCGCATGAAAAACCAAATCCTGATCTGTCATATGTTTTCTAATTATAGCTGAATTTGAAGATGCATCTCTACCTCCAATTACTAATAATCCATTAGAAGTAACAAACCATCGATATCTTTCAAACCATTCTTTTGTTTTTTGTTCTTTTAATTTAATTTTTGTTTCAGCGATGGTTGTTTTTTTTCTCAACTCTTGCATCTCATCTAATATTTTGATTCTAGCCTTGTCGATTGTTTCACTCCCTCTCTCCATTTCTTTTGCTCTTTCATAAAGAAGGGATGAAACTTTTCTCAAGTTCTCATCTAGTGGAATTTGTTCCTCTACTATATCTAAATATTTTCTTCCCTTTTCTATTACTAGATTAGAAGAATGTTCATTTAGTAAAGCGTTAAACGCAACAGGATCATAAATAGAAATATTCATCAAATCAGCAGCAAGATTTCTTATTGCGCTAGATTTAGATAAAACTCTTTGTTTTGCCTTATCTTGTTCTTGAAGATCATGTTCAAGAATAGAAATTCTTTTATCTAGTTCTACTGTGTGAATTTTCTTTCCAATAGTAATAATATCATTACATAATACCTCATCCAATGCCTCCATGAATGAAGGTGCTGGTTTTATATTGTAATCCTCCATCTTTTTTAAAACAACATGAGATGCATCAATAGGAATATTGTCAGCATCTAAAATAACTATTGGAGAATGTTTTGTTTCACAGATTACCTCATCTACTAGGTTTTTTGTATTTGTAAAAATTACTTCAAGTTCATTGTTAGTGATCTCTTTAATTTTCCTGTTTTCATTTATTTGTGAGCGGAAAAGTATTTCTTCAACAAATTTTTTAGGTAATGAGAGTACTCGGCCTAACCATCTTGTAATTTCCAGATTTTTAATTTCATTCTGAAATTTTGATTTAAACTCCTCTATTGATATTTTAAAGATATCCGAGCCATAGGAAGGAGGCGGAGCATATTTTAGTCCTGAGCGCAAAGTTCTGTGTCTTACCTCTAAAGTGTTGAGAATTGAAATTATTTTCATCGATTCATCACAAATTATTATATTCCCTTGCCCAAAGAATTCACAAATAAGATATTGGATTTGATTATCACGATGTTCAAATTTCAAAATAGCTATTCTTTCTGAATCCAATTGTTGAATTGATATTATACGGGCTCTTTCAAGTTGATTTCTTGCATTTTTGACAAGATCATTTTCTTCTACTTGTTTGAATAACATTTTCGTGACCCACATCCCTTTGGTCGATATTGCCAAGAGAATATCTTGTTCGGATGAATGATGAAATTTGAATGCAAGAGAATCTTTTGTGATTCCATTGATTTGGCTTACATAGTAGCCACCGCTTTCAAGTTTGAAATTTACATAATTAACAATATAACTTAACTCTAATGATGATAACTCCAATGTTAACTTAATTGATAATAGCTAAATATTAACTACAAATTCATGCAAAGCCAGACCGGAAGAAATTAAACTCCGTATTATTAAATGAATCTAATATTTGGAACCCATTGATAAAATTTACTATATCCGCGCGATATTGGGAATAATTGCAGGTGTCATTATAGCATTAAGTATTTCTCCAGATACTAATCAAGGAACTATACTTGGCATTATTCTTATAACGAGTATTCTTTTCTATATCATTTCTTATTGGATATCAAAAAAGATCATACCCAATGTACCTAAAACAGAGAAAAGAAAATTTATTACTAACGGAATTTTTCCTTTTCTTTTCTTGCTAATCATGTTTATGATAATAGCTTATACAGGATTACACCAAAACCTTGCTACGTAGCAGTAAAATGATTTGGGATAATAAAACACCTGGCATTCCTGATGAATTTTTTTTACGAGAAGAGGAAGTACCTATCACAAAAGAAGAGGTTCGTTCTATAGTAATAAGTAAACTCAGGCTCAAAGAAACTAACTCAGTTATTGATATAGGGTGTGGAAGTGGTAGTATAACAGTGGAACTTTGTCTTCAATGTCAGAAGGGAAAAGTCTTTGGAATAGATTTGGATTTACAAGCCGTTAGCCTAACAAAGAAAAATCTTGAACAGTTCAAAGTTTACGCAGAGATAAGACAAGGAGATGCAATGGATATTCTAGAATCTCTACCTTTTGTAGATGGTATCGTTATAGGTGGAACTACCGGAAGGACTGAGGAGTTAATAGATAGGTCTATTAATAAATTAAATAATGGTGGACGACTAGTTATTACTACCATCCTTATTGAAACAATGTTTAAGGCTATGAAAACAGTTAATGAATCGAATTTTCTTGAGGATATTGATTTTACTCAGATAATAATATCAAAAGGAAGAAGAACTAAAACTGGTACAATGTTGCTGGCAAGAAATCCAGTTTTGGTAATTTCTGCGACAAAGAAATAAAATTATTTCCTTTCATTTTATTTTATGATTTAAATTAGTCAGTTTTCAATAACGATCAAATGAAACTTTTTTGTATTGGTTGCGGTCCAGGGGATCCCGATTTATTAACTATAAAAGCTTTAAATTTAATTAAAGAGGCGGAAGTCATTTTTGTGCCTACTTCTAAGTCAGATAAACCAAGTATTGCATTATCTATTGTTGCAAAATATCTAAACAAAACCACCAAAATCATTAATCTGATTTTTCCCATGATTAAAGACAAGAATGTCCTTAAAGAATATTGGAAAAAGAATACACTTGAAATTTCTGAAATGGTAAGAACAGGTAAAAAAACTTTATACTTAACTGTAGGAGACCCGTCACTTTATAGTACATGGATTTATATTCATAGAGAATTAAAAAAAAATCACAAAGATATCGAAATAGAGATCGTACCAGGAATTACCTCGATATTTGCTTTTGCAGCAGAATCGAAAATAAGTTTGGTAGAAGGCGATGAACATTTGTCAGTTGTCCCAGCCTGTTATGATTTAAATAAAGTAAAAAACACAGTGAGATCATCAGATACCATAGTTTTTTTAAAAGATGGGAGATATTTTGATAGTGTTATAGATATGTTATCAGAAACAGGTTTTAGTGACGAATCTCAGATAGCCATAGCTCAAGATGTATCTACCAAAGAAAATATCCTTGAGATTAAACACTTGAAGGATATCAAAGGGAAGAAACAACCTAGCCAAAAATATTTTTCAATTATGGTAGTAAAAAGGAATGATAGAGAGTAACACTGTATATTTTGTTGGATCTGGACCAGGCGATCCAGAGTTGATAACAATTAAAGCAAAAAAATTATTAGAAAAAGCTGATCTTGTTATATACTCGGGATCATTGTTAAATCCTGAAATTTTACAGTATGCAAAAAAAGAAGCAACATTACAGGACGCTGCACTATTAAATAGAGATGAAATATTTAATCAGCTGAGAGATATTACTAAACAAGGTAAATTAGCAATAAGATTTCATGATGGAGACCCTGCCTTGTTTAGTACTATTAGGGAACAGATTGATAGATTTGAAAAAGAAGGAATTAGTTGTAAGGTAGTCCCTGGCATATCTGCAACTTTCGGTGCAGCCTCTTCCATGAACTTAGAATTGACATTACCTGGTATCACTCAAACTTTGATCATTACCAGAGCTGAATTTAGGACCCCAGTTCCTGAAATAGAGAGAATTTCTGAATTGGCAAAACATGGAAGTACTATGATTTTTTATCTAAGTGTCCATCTTATAAAAGAAATTGTCGAGGAATTATTAAAAGGAGGAAGATATACTCTTGACACACCAGCTGCTGTTGTCTATCGAGCCACTTGGAAGGATGAAAAAATAATAAAAGGCAAGTTAAAAGATATTGCAGAAAAGACAAAAAAAGAAAAAATAATTAAAACTGCATTAATAATAGTTGGAAATGTTCTTGAACCTATAGAATACAAGTTATCGAAAGTATACGACGCAGAATTTACCCATGGATATAGAAAAGGCACGAAAATGATTAATAAAAATAATAATACAGATCAGACAAGTTAGGAATTTTGGCATAACAAATATGTAAATACCATGTGAAAATTATTTCATATAATTACAAAGTTGCCATATTTTTTTAGATAAGAAATTTTTTCTTTATAACCATGATCTATGCTCTTAACGATATCCCAGAATTTTTTAGAATGATTGAACTCTTTCAAATGTGCTAGTTCATGAACAATAACATAATCAATTATATCCAATGGAAAAGCAATTAAATATAAACTGAAATTTAAATTTCCTTTACTTGAACAGCTACCCCAGCGAGAAGAATTATCCTTTATTTTTATTTTGGTATACCTGACATTCATCAGTTCACTAAAAATATTTACTCTCTCGTTTATTACGATAGATGTTTGCTTTAGATACCAATTTTTTATGTGTTTTTTATAATTTTTTTTATTCGTTACGTGAAAGGTAATTTTATTAATTGAAGAAGATATTCTCGTATTATCTATAATATCTTTAACTATCTCCACTCTATATTTTTGTCCCAAATAATGTATATGTAAATTGTCATCATATATCTTTCCAAAATTTGAATTAAACTTCTTATAATACTCATATGTTTTTGTTATCCAATTTCGTTTATTCTGTAAAAAATTATTCAAAGCTGTCTCATTAGAGTTTAATGGTACAGTTAAAAAAAAGCCATGTATATTTGCCATTAATGAAATTTTAGCTGCCCTATTAGATTCTTTTTTTTGCAAGTAAATATATTCTGTTTTTGATACTGTAAAAGATATGAGCATAGAAAAATAATAAAATTTTAGGTCATTTAAAAAAGTTATATCATCTAAAATGAACTAATGTATCTTTCATTCCAGGTTTCATATCTCTCTGGCTTCTTACCTTTCTTACCCCATCTTCAAAGTTACGCATAGTAACATAAGCTTCCATTGTATGTTTAGATGCTTCCTCTGGATTAGGATATTTATTAATATATTCATGTAGTA
>DASQLB010000344.1:0-20830 GCA_035630235.1 Nitrososphaeraceae archaeon
CACTAATAGCAAACTGGAAAAAAATTCCTTCACATCATAATGTATAAATTTATTTATATTTATTTTGCATCCAATCATCTTTCTTCTTAATTAGTTATACGTTTTCAAATTCTAGATAATAATTAATAATAAGTTATTCACACAATTAAAAAATTTATATTCACTTAAATAATTGTATTAGTGAATAGGTTTACTTTGACAGAAAGAATTTGCGTTTCAATTGGTGCAAAAACAATTAAAGAATTATCTTCTTCTATACACAAAGCATTAGAATTAAGTGATTTTTTAGAGATTCGATTTGATTATTTAGATCAATTGGAAATCCCTTCTTCATTGAGGATTATTGAATCAATAAAATCAAAATCCGTATTTACATTAAGATCACGTGAACAACAAGGTAAATTTAATGGAAATGAATTTGAAAGACTCAAAATTCTAAAAATGTTGTATGATGCAAATCCAATGTTATTAGATGTAGAATACGATACCATTAGTACAGACCATTCGTTAAACGATTATCTTAAAGACAAGTCAAACGTTCTAATCTCCTCGCATAATTTTTTCAATACTCCTTCTAATCAATACCTAGAAAAAAAGATTTATGAAATGAAAAGATTTAGTAATAATATAAAATTAGTCACAATGGCAACAACAATAAAAGATTCTTTCAGATTATTGAATTTATATGATAAATTCAAAGATAGTAATTTAATTGCATTTGCAATGGGTGATTATGGTATAATATCGAGAATTTTATGTACATTTTACGGAAGTTCTCCTTTTACTTATGCATCCCTAGAACAATCTATCGCTCCTGGTCAGATATCTGTAATCGAAATGAGAAGAATATATGATAGAATTAATAAATATTTTTTAGATAATGTCATCACCAATTAAGACATATTGTATAATAGGTGATCCTGTCCAACATTCATTGTCTCCAGTAATGCAAAATTCTGCTTTTTCTGCACTTGGAATCAATAGCTCTTATATTTCTTTTCGTGTACCCGCTGGAGAACTTAAAACATCGATAGAATCGTTAAAGTCAATTGGTATTGCAGGTTTTAATGTTACTATTCCCCATAAAATTTCAATTCTACCATATCTTGATGAATTAGATAATACTGCTTCTAAATCAAATGCTGTAAACACAGTAAAAAATGAAGGAGGAAAATTGATTGGTTATAATACTGATCTGTATGGTTTTATCCAGCCCCTTTATAAACGAAATATTGATTTCAAAGGCATTAAGGTTTTGATAATCGGTGCTGGTGGAGCAGCTTACGCAATAGTGACTGCTCTTTCATATGAAAAAGAAATAGGTGAGATCATTATAGTTAATCGTTCATCTCAAAAGGCTTCAATTCTTGTCCAACACGGATTGAAATTAGGATTAAATACTCATAAAGAAGATTTCAATAATCTTCCTAAAGTTGCATTACAATCCGATTTAATCGTCAATGCTACCTCAATTGGCTTAAACAATGAAAGCAGTCCAATAGAACGGGATAATATAAAACCAAAAAGTATTGTATATGATATAGTATATAAACCAATAATTACTGATTTATTAAGAAAGGCAAAGGATGTTAATGCCAAAGTTGTTTATGGATATGAAATGCTTCTTGAACAAGGAGCTCAAGCATTCAAGATTTGGACAGGGCTCGACGCTCCTATGCATGCTATGAAAAAGGCATTATTTGGCATCTTTGGAGAACCACAATGACTTCAATTTCCACAAAAGCTACAGTTCATGGTGCAATATCAATAGTTAATGCTATTGCTACTGGTAAAGGGTCTGCCCTTGGAATTTCACTAGAGACCACCGCAGAGATTCATTTGCGTAAAGGAGAAGGTAAGATCGTTAATAATAACAGGAATAGTGAATTGTTTAAATATATTATCCATAACAGCATACCTAAAAAAATACTTCAATATAATGATATTTTTTTAAGTGTTTCTTCTGATATACCTATTGGATATGGATTGAAAAGTTCTAGTGCTGTATCATCAGCTGTATCTTTAGCCTGTTATGGAGTGGTAGAAGAAAACATTGATGATTTTAAAGTTTTAGATACCGCTGTTAATGCATCACGAAAAGCTAAAATAACAATAACTGGAGCTTATGACGATTCTACTGCATGCTATTTCGGTGGTTTTGTAATTACAGATAATTATTCTAATAAATTAATAAAAAGAGAAAATGGTCCTTTTAATTTGCTAGCTCTTGTTCTTCTTCCTAATAATACATCTCGAAAGAGTCCTTTAAAATTAAAAATCTTAGCCAACTTCTTCGATCAAGCAATTCGTTCCGCAGAAAAATCTGATTTTTGGCAGGCTATGACCTTGAATGGACTTTTAGTATCTTCTTTAATGGGTTATGATTATAATCCGATTCTTCTATCAATAGAAAATGGAGCTTTATCCGCCTCAATCTCGGGAAATGGACCATCAATAGCAGTTATTATTGAGAAAAAGGATCTTACTACAATTAGAAGTATTTTAGAAAGATATGGAAAAACACTAGTTTGCCAAATTAATAATACCAAAGCGAGCATAGAAAAGAAAATTGGCTAAACTAGAAATTCGTAAATCATTTTTAGAAGGTAATATAAAATGTCCTCCAAGTAAAAGTTATACTCATAGAGCAATTGCTATTGCATCACTTGCAGAGGGAATATCCACAATTAGTAATCCACTTCTTAGTAGAGATACTATAGCAACTATTTCAGGTTGCAAAATGTTCGGGATAAAAATTGAAAAGGTTAGTAAAAATGGTAACTCCATCAAAATACTAGGAAAAAATCAATTTGAAACACCAAAAGATGTAATCAATGCAGAAAACTCTGGAACAACAATTAGAATTTTAAGTTCAATGGCCGCATTAGTAAAAAATGGTTATACTATTCTTACTGGAGATGATAGTCTAAAGACAAGACCTATGAAACCTCTAATATCAGCTCTAAATCAGTTAGGTGTCAATGCTTTTTCCTCCAATGAAAAAAATACTCCTCCATTAATTGTAAAAGGCGGCGGCATAAAAGGTGGATTAGTATCAATAGAAGGGGGAGTTTCGAGTCAATTTATTTCTTCATTATTGATTTCCTGTTGTTATGCTCTTATGGATGTTGAAATAAGAGTTAAAGGAAAACAGGTATCAATCCCATACATTATCTCGACTTTAGAAACAATGAAAAAATTCGGTGTGACCATTGACCACAATAAAGAATATTTGAATTATTATATATCTAACTCTAAATACACACCAACACATTTTACTATCCCTGGCGATTTTTCTTCTGCATCATTTATTATAGCAGCGGGTATTTTATGTGGAGGACAAATAGCAGTAGGAGGATTGAATTTTTCGTATCCACAAGGAGACATGGAAATTATTGATATTGTTAAGGAGATGGGAGGGGATATTAGAGTAAATAAAGAAAAAGGTGAACTAATTGTAAATGGATCAAATAGTCTTGATGGAATAGAACGTAATCTAGTGAATTGTCCGGATCTGTTACCGGTATTAACTATTATTTCTTTAAAAGCAAAAAAACCCGTGAGGATTTTTGGAATTTCTCATGCAAGATTCAAGGAAACTGATAGGGTTTCGATTATTACTAAAGAATTGAAAAAGATGGGAGTAGATATCGATGAAAAAAAAGACGAAGTATTAATCAATCCTGTTAAACGTTTGAAAAATGTAGTATTTGATTCTCATAATGATCATAGACTCTTTATGGCATTTACAATAGCATCTATGTTAACAAATAAATCCGTGGTGAGTGGAGCCGAATCTATAGATGTCTCTTATCCTTCCTTCATAAACGAAATGAAAGGACTTGGTGCAAATATAAATTTAACAAAATAAAATGATAACGACAAAATTACAAAAACAATATTATAATTCTTTAAAAGTCACTGTTATATAGGATTATGATATCTTTGGGTACGATGTTATGGGTGGAAACAGTCTAGGAGAACGGTTCATAGTCACTAGTTTTGGAGAAAGCCATGGTAGATGTGTAGGGGCTATTCTAGATGGTTGTCCAGCAGGTCTTCCATTGAAAGAATCTGACATACAACCAGATTTAGATCTTAGAAAACCTGGACAATCTAGTATTACTACACAAAGAAAAGAAGAAGACAAAGTGGAAATTCTTTCAGGTACATTTAATGCACATACAACTAATGCACCAATTTGTATGGTAATTTGGAATCAAGATTCTGATTCACGGCCATACGATAAGATAAAAACAATCCCGAGACCTGGACATTCTGATTATCCTGCAATGATTAAGTACGGAGGTTATGCAGATTATAGAGGGAGTGGTAGATTTTCTGGAAGGTTAACTGCAAGTTTCGTAATGGCTGGAGCAATAAGTAAGAAATTATTGAAATATGTTCTAGGAATAGAAACAATTGCTTATACTATAAAAATAGGAGAAATATCTATGAGGGAAATTTCCTTCGAAAAGGCAAAGGCAGGCCGTTATACTAATGAAGTAAGATGTCCCGATACTCAAATAGCCGAAAAGATGAAAGATTCCATTATGAATGCCAGAAAGTCAGGAAACTCTTTAGGTGGTATAATTGAATGTGTTAGCACTGGATTACCTGTAGGTCTAGGAGAACCTGTTTTTTCATCTTTGGAATCTGATTTAAGCAAAGCATTATTTAGTATACCTGCCGTTAAAGCAATCGAATTTGGTTCTGGTTTTGAGGGAACAAAAAGGACAGGTTATGAAAATAATGATTTATTTATCAATGAAGAAGGAAAAGTGGTAACATTAACTAATAATGCTGGTGGAATATTGGGTGGCTTATCGAATGGTATGCCCCTTACAATGAGAATAGGATTTAAACCTGCAGCCTCCATTGCCAAAACTCAAAGAACATTGGACATGTTTTCAAATTCTTTAGTAGATCTTCAAGTTCCTGGCAGGCATGATCCTTGTGTTGTTCCACGCGCTCCTCCTATTGTTGAAGGACTTGTTTCCATAGTTCTGTCAGATCACGCAATTAAAGCTGGATTCATTCCTAGCGTACTAAGAGGTTATTGAAATGGTTGAAAAACAGAGTCTGGATTATTTAAGAGAAGAAATGCGGAATATTACAAATCAAATTATTGAACTAGTTCATGATAGAATGGAAGTAGCAAAAAAAATTGGTAATATCAAACAACATTTGAAAATTGAAATAGAAGATGAAAAAGTAGAGAATGATATAAAAAAAACTGTCCTCAACCTTACAAAAGATATAGGAATGGATGTAGAATTTTCTGGAAGACTTTTAAATCTTCTTCTTTCAGAATCGGTAAAATTACAAAACGTTCAAAATAATGGTAACAAAAATACCACACATATTGCTATATTTATGAAAGCTAAGGAACTTGAACAAAATGGGAAGAAAATAATCCACATGGAAGTTGGTGAGCCTGATTATCCTCCCCCCATAAGAGTTAAGGAAGAATTAGCAAAAATATATGACAATCAAACATATCATTATACTGAAATTTCTGGAATACCCCAACTACGTAGAGCAATATCTCAAAAATTCTTTAATATTGTACCAGAACAAGTTTTAGTAACTCCTGGAGGTAGATTTGCTGTGTTTTGTGCTATAAGCTCGTTGTTAAAATCAGGAGATGAGTTAATTA
The DNA here is from genome assembly GCA_035630235.1 of Nitrososphaeraceae archaeon. GTDB lineage: Archaea > Thermoproteota > Nitrososphaeria > Nitrososphaerales > Nitrososphaeraceae > TH1177. The sequence goes on from DASQLB010000344.1 coordinate 5,660, forward strand.
ATATTGAACCCTCTTGGCCGGCTTATAAAGAATGTGCAGATTTTATAGGAGCAAAAACAAGAACATTAAAAACAACTCTAGAAGATAAATGGACACCTAATTTAAAAACACTCGAAAGTCTAATAAATATTAATACCAAAATGATTATCTTGAACTATCCTAATAATCCAACAGGAAAAGTACTTGATTCTCATTTACTTGAGAAAATAGTTTCTATAGCAAAAGATTATAATTTATATATATTGAGCGATGAGGTTTATTCTGACTATTCTTTTGGTAAATATCATAGTATCCTAGATTTCAAGTATGATCAAAGTATAATGGTATCATCTTTTTCAAAGACTTATGGAATGACAGGTTTCAGAGTAGGCTATGGAATAGCAAATAATAATATAATATCAAAAATGCGCAAGATTCAGGCTACTTCTATTACATCAGTAGCGGAACCAATGCAATATTCAGCTTTAGCAGCAATAGGCAACGATATTCAAAAAAATATCGATTTAATCCAGTCACGAATAAAAATCATTTGCAAACGATTACAACAAATGAAAACGGAATTTATTTTTCCAGACGGTGCAATGTATGTCTATCCAAAGGTTACTTCTGAAAATTATTCAGATGATATTTCATTAGTATATGATTTATTGGAAAAAGGAGTAGCAATAGCACCCGGAAGTGGATTTGGAAATTCTTATAAAAAATTTATTAGGATTTCTGCTTGTCAATCCTCAAAATTGTTGAATGACGGATTAGATATTCTGGAAAAATATCTTAAATAGGTACACAAGTTGGTATGAAAGAAATTGCTGTTATTGGTGCAGGAGGTAGAATGGGATCTTGGATAATCAAGTATTTCCTAAATAATAAAAACGTTCGTATAAAGGCATATGATAAAAATATGTATTCAATAGAAAGACAAATAAATATAAAAATAGAACTCGATTTTAATTCATGTGTCAAAGATTCTGATATCGTATTTCTCTGTATCCCATTGAGAATTATACCACAAATTATAGCAGAATGTTCTAAAATAATGAAACGAAATTCAGTATTAATTGATATTTCTTCTATTAAAAACAAATCTTTTAATTCTCTTACTAAAATTCAAAATTATATCTCCCCAATCTGTATACATCCTATGTTTGGTCCCGGAGCATCTCGCGACAAGCGCTTAAAAATTTTATTCATCCCAGTACGAAACTATAGAAAAGAATTTCAGTTTGTAAAACAACTATTTCAAAATTTTGAAATTTTACCTATTGAAAGTGCACTTAAGCATGACCACATCATGGGTGTAGTCTTGGGCTTGACTCATTATATGAATATAATATTTGCAGATGTTATTGCATCACATCAATACAAAGATTTGAAATTTTATGCTGGAAATACATTTAGGATACAATGTATTTTATCTGAAAGCATTTTAAATGATGATATAGAACTACTTAATTCTTTATTCATAGAAAATCCATTTATTAAAAAAGAACTTAAAAACTTCCATAAAAAATATTTGGATTATTATCAAATGATTAATGGTAAGAATGACGGAAAATTAGCAAAACAGTTAAAAAATATAAAATCTTCAATTGAAGAATATCATGATCTTAATTCTTCTTATTTTAAAATGTATCAGTTCGTGAATTTATTATGCAAAGAAGATAAATATAAAAATAAAAAATAGGCTTACTATCAAAGGAGTCATATAAAGGAGAGAAAAGAAGGATTATCTAATACTGATACTATTAATATTATGTTAACTCAAATTGCTCATTGTAAATATTAAGACGTCATTTTAAACTTTATAGCCCTAATGAATTAATATTAAATGATAGAAAAAAATCAAATTAGTAATTTTGAAAGAATTTCTGTCAATATAGTAGAATATTAACAATAAGACTGATAAACTCGTAACCAATATTATTCAAATTCTTATAAAGATGAATATGATGATAGAGAACTTAAGCAATCACTCTATATAGAGTAATGGACTCAATATATTTACACTCTAATACAATATTGTTACTTTTAATAATTTTCTAGAATTTCACGATGTTGGCGGTAGTTTAGGGAGATTCTATTTAGAGTATTATCAAGATATTGAGAAAAGTGGATACGATAGATAAAAATGATATATTTACTATTCTTAATAGTTCTTCTTAACTCAGAATAACAAATCTTCTCAAGTTTTTGCATTCTACGGAGATGGTGTCACTCGAATTACTATCATTTAAAACTAAAGATTTAGCTTCAACCTAACACCAAAAAGTTCTTAAGTTGTAAAAAACGAGATGAAAAAATGATATGTTTCTATAGTAACGTTTTCCAAAGATTTGATTTTCGCAAATTTTACGGAAGGAACAATATTCTACATTCACAATAGATATGACTATGATTGAGACAGTTAGGAAATATCTTTGGATATGTATTACAGTAGATTCTGGCTGGAAAACAGTGCTTGGAATTAACAATTCAAGAGAGAATCATTTTGTAGCGGCAAGTTTTATTAGATTACTTGTTTAGGTATAGAAAAGATTTGGTGTATATTGATTGTGTTTGTCAATAACCTGACTGAGAGAGTAAACAAGTACTTAGAATTGAATAGAAAATTTTTGACGATTACTATCTATGAATGTCAAGATGAATGTATTCTAATCTATTAATGTACATAATTGGTTACAATTCATTGTTTCTATGTATAACGTTACAATAATAATAGCAATGATTTTGAGGGAAAATATGCCAATATTTCTCAAATTAGCAGAGCCATACAATAAATTTATTTCATAACTAAAACTGCTATTTCGGTAAGGAGTTTAATTGTATTTTCTTCGTCAAAAAAGTCATTATTATATTTTTTTTTATATAGTTCAATTTTTTTGTTCAACATTCTTTTGTCTGTGAAAATGTTATCCACAGAATTACCAAATATAAGATTGATTTTTTGGTTAATCTTGTTTATCTGTCGCTTGTTTGCTAATACAACAATAGTAATATAGTGATTAATTTTTACTCCGCCTTCCCTAATTGCTTGAGATATTTGATTTGTTCCCATAACTCTTAACAACAAATCTAACTCTGTTTTTTGTGAACACATTATATTTCTCATTTTCGCTAAATTCGATATTTTTAAAATCTCAAAAATATGTTCATAGTTATAAATTATATCGGAATTTAAACCTTGAATAAAAATATCAGGAAATTCATTTCTCAATTTATCTATAATTGTGAAATCATTATATTGAGTAAAAAATACAGTATGAAAATATACATACTTTTTTCCTATTTTGAAAAAAACCAAATTTGTTTATTCTAGTTTATCTAACCGCCATGGATAATTGTGACTATTGTAATGACGTCCCCAGTTTTGATAACTGTCTCTTTACCACCAGTAACAGAAGAATCGATTCCATTAACAGAAACCATTAGATTTTTTTCATTTAATATTTTGGGTTCTATGGCCTCATTTTTAAGCTCTTCAATAATCTCTTTCACAGTCGACTGTGATTTATCAATCACTACAGAATTCTTTCCTACTGCAAATTTTACTCCACCTAATAATTTCAGCGTAATCAAAGTTTCTAACTTTCTTCAATTTGACTTTCTGAGTAATCTGACTGCGATTTTTCCTCTTCTGCCTCTCGTGCAAGCTTTGAAGTTATATAACCTGCCATTTTATTCCTCAGAATTTTAGATCTTATGATAGCGATACTTAAAATGGTTTTCTTATTTTCTTCAAAATTTGTAGTAAATCTATCAGGATAATTTTCCAAAAGTTCGGTTGATAATCTTTTTACACGATCCATATAATCAATATAAAAATTGAATATTTTATCTTTGTGATTATGATTCTAATCGCTTAATTACGCCTGATATTTACATTATGTGTAATTACAATAATATTTTATGGCAAATATACATATAATTGTATTAGGCATGCGAAATATATTCATCTATTACCTATTATTGCAGTCAGTAGATGATTACTTGACGTGTATCAATAAAGGCAACATTATTTTCCTTTAATATATATCAATAAAAAAACTAATATGTGAAGATCAATTATTGACTTTATTAGTTGATTATATTATTCTATTTTGATCTAATATCTATTATTTGTATTTTTAATTAATAATAATACCTATTCAACCCAATAAATTGACAAATCATATCCTTATGATTTATTTCAATATTATCTAGTTTTTGAGATTATTAAGCTCTCCACCACTCAAATCCTATAAATTCTACTGTTCGATCTCTCAGTCTCGGTATTGCAATAATAAATTGTTTTTTTACTGTTGTTGCTAGTCTCCCGGCGAGAACAATTGCTGAAGCCGTAATTTGTTCTTCCCTAGTTAAAACTTGAACAAGAAAAGGTGCATGATCGATCCCAGGACCTCGTTCATATACCGCAAAATCGCAACCAAATTTTATCCCAGGAGAGACAATATATCCTTGGTTCCTTAAATTTTGAAACACCACATATTTTGAGTCAAATTTGTCGTATTGTTTTTTACAAATTATTTTTAAATCCTTTAGAGATAAGATCTTCTCGTTTAGAGTTATTTGTAATTCTCCTTTTTGAATTAAATAATAACTTTCAATTAAATCTAAAATGAGAGGGGATTCAAAATTAATTCCTTTTGGTTTTGGGATTCCTAATGGTTTGCCATAATATCCATTGCCAAAAAGATGTCGAGAATTCTCAATATTATGTATTATGATTCTATTTTCTACAAGTTCACCTTGTATTTTACTAATTTTCATTATTAATTTAGTAAGAAAAACTTTGATCCGCCATCAAATGCCCTTTTACAAGTATTTCCAATCCTTATACTTCTTTCAGAACGTATCAAAATAATAAAATCAATGTAATACTGTATTTTATCAAAAGATTTTATTGCCATGTTACTATATGTTATTAGTCTGTTCTCCCAATATAGCATATAACTACTTAGGTCTACTATTTTTTTTCTAATGATTTGTAGAAGACTATCTATATTTCTAAAATTTTTCAAACATAAAGTAATATTATTAGTTTCTTCTTTGCATATTAAAATGGATAGAGTAATTAACACTAAAGGATCTGTAATCCTATTATGTTCATTATGAAGTACTGCTGGTGCTATTTTCATAACTTTTCTTTCGTCTCTATACACTAAATCATACCATTTCTGACAGGGTAATAATTCTTTTTATGTTTCAAGTTTTACTAAAAAATTTTAAGAGATTAAGAGAAATTTTTTTCATTGATGATATTTTCCCGAATTTCTATCATATCTCTTAATACTGCACTAGCAGTTTCTATTCCACCAGCACCTCGTCCTATTATTGTCTGATTACCTGCATACTCCAGTGAAAAGGTAACAGAATTTAAAGTTCCATTGACACATATAGGATCTAACTTTGATACTTCCATAGGCTTAACTACAAGCCTTTTGTTTTCACAGCTAGCAATAAGTTTGATAGCATTTCCTTTTTTTATTGCCTTGGAAACCTCTTGTGTCTTTACTTTTGTAATTCCATTTCTATTTACATCTTCCAATGCAACTTTCATTCCCATTAACCAATTAGCCATTATGACCAATTTCGCCGCAGCATCGTATCCATCTATGTCTAAAGATGGAACAGTTTCGGCATATCCCTTGATTTGAGCGTCCTTTAGTGCATTTTTGAATGTCAATCCTTCTTCCATTTTACTCAAAATAAAATTAGTTGTTCCATTAAGTATACCTTTAAAAGAAACAATTCGATCCCCTTTTAAACATCTCTTAGCAAATTCAAGGATAGGTGTGCCTCCACCGACTGTCCCGCTAAACTTAAACATTATTCCATTATAGTTAGCTAGTTCTATAAGAGATGGAAAAGCTACTGATAAAGGTCCCTTATTGACTGTAATTACATTTTTACCATACTTCATCGCCGAAGTTATATGTGACAAACCTGGTTCGCCATCTGTTAAATTCGTTGGAGTCAGTTCCAACACTATCTCTGCATCGATATTTTCTATTATTTGTAAAGGCTCTAGGCGTGATGTTTTATTGCTATAATATTCGCCCACTGTTCCTTTATTTTTTTTTATTTCTAGAAGTCTCTGTATATCTAAACCAGAGGTATCAATTGCTGATCCTTTATTGTCTACGCACGCTACTATCCTAGGCTTCATTCCGTATAGATTAGATAAATCTACCAATTTAGAAAGCAATAGTTTTGTAAAACTCTGACCTACAATTCCATATCCAATTAAAATAATTCTCAATTTTAAATAACAATATGATAAATAATGATATACTTATATTTTATAAATAAAAGGATCAAATGACAATCATTTAGTTGTGACAAGAAACTTTGATTATAGTTATAGACCGACCTATGGTTATTTGTAGAATGAAATGGGAAGAGTCAGTTATTTGGACGATCAGCTTTCTTGAATCAAGATATTAAGAGAATAAACTTTAACTTGTTTACATGATGAAAGTCAATGTATACTTTGATCGAACTATTCATTATTCTCGTTATCATTGGATTTGGGTCTGGTATAATAGGCTCATTGATCGGAGTAGGTGGTGGTATAATCATGACACCAGTGTTGACATATATGGGATTTCCTCCTACTGTCATCGCAAGCTCTAGTCTAATTGCAATATTTGCGACTAGTCTTTCATCTACATTCACATATATTAGAAAAAAGTATATCAATTATTCGCTTGGAGTAAAACTCGCTTTACCAGCTATACCAGGATCAATTATTGGAGGATTTTTTTCTAATTTTATTTCCTTAGAACATTTTAAGGTTTATTTTGCTATATTATTAATTTCAGTTGGAATTTATATATTTTTTAAAAATATAATTATCAATAAAACACTGGATAGAACTCCAAAACCCCTTTTCTTTTTAATTTTAATTTCTGCAACCTTTGGTGCGGGTATTATATCAAGTCTTTTTGGAATAGGAGGAGGAATTATTTTTGTTCCTATTCTAGTTATAATTTATAAATTAAAAATGATAAACGCCAGTCCTACAGCTCAGTTTACACTTTTACTAAGTACAATAACAGGACTTTTGACCCACATTATTTTAGAACACCCTGAATATAGTTATGGCATTGCTCTTGCTTTGGGTGCTTTTTTAGGCGCACAATTAGGGTCAAGAACAATTCATCTGATTAGCGATAATATATTAAATAAAATTCTCTCTTTTTCTTTGATAATTATAGCAATTAATTTTGTAATAGATTATATAAGAAATCTTGAATGACATATCAATTTTTTGTATCTTTCCATTTGTAATACGTCGATTTATTAGTTATATTATTATTTATCTCAAGAAAGTTTAGTTGTTCTGTATATCTGTTTTTTGAATTCTTATGTTCTGGTGTTGTAAGATGATTTTCTATATTATTGAGGTAAATAAAAACATTACAAATATTACAATGAATTTTATCTTCCATGAAAACTATTTTTTTCATCTAAATATAATATTTTGTTTTAAGAATAATTTAACAAGTATACTATAGATGACAATTCCTTAAATAAATCTATGTGAAAGTTGGGAAAAGTTAAAATTCATCCCTATGTCAAATTTAATGATTAGGATTAATTAAAATGAAATATCCAAAAGTTGTATTATCTGCTGATCGTACTTTAATGTCTCCGTATCGGGGAATATCTTTAGCTTCTTTTTTTGGTTGTGCTCCTGCATTGGATTTCAACAGATCTAAAGATTCGTTCTGGTATTATATTTTAAAAAATCAAGTTACTCCTAGGGTTCTCTTTGATTTCATTTGTAATCCTATTGGTCATAACAATGGTATAGCAAACTTTGCTCCATATGGATTAAGAAAATTAGAAGCCTCTTTATTAAGAGATGGATATAATTCAGGGGACGTAGTCGTTGCTCATCCTGATTATATAGATAAATTTATTGGTCCAGAAACTGAAGTAGTAGGAACTTATGAAATGGATCCTTTGGGAATGGGTCCAGTTACTATGACTTTTACTTTTGGAAGGAAGACAATGTCTTATGATGAACTATATAATAGAGACTTGCATTTACGAATAAATGCTGCTAAAAATAGGAATGGTAGTAAAGCAAAGGTAATAGTGGGTGCCTCTGGTACTTGGCAGTATAACTACGATCCTGCTAAAATAGAAGAGTATGGACTTTATGGTATTGTTGAAGGAGATCTTGGAGGAATAGGGCCTGAATTAGATGGAGTGGGAGCAAGATTTTTTGATGCAGTTATTAATGGGGAATTAGAAACCTCTAATCCGTTCAAAAAAAGCGAATTCAAAGTGGAAATTAAAGAATTTGTAAAAAATGACAGAAAATATCATGGTCGATTCTTTCACTATTCTGATGAGCCGTCAATAGATGAAATACCTAATATTGTAAATCCCAGTATGCATGGAATGATCGAGGTTATGCGTGGATGCGGTCGTGGCTGCAAGTTTTGTGATGTCACCTTACGCCGATTAAGATATTATCCTATCGAAAAAATACAAAAAGAGATAGAAATAAACATGAAATATGGAGGTCTTAAAAACGCATGGATTCAAAGTGACGATATTTTTGTCTATGGCCTTAATCCTAGAACTACAAAAAATATGGAGCCTAATAGAGAAGCAATTGAAGAACTGTTTAAAGGAATTATGGAAACTGGAATAGAACACACAAATCCTACTCATGGAACATTAGCAGGAGCTATTGCAGATGAAAGACTTGTACCAAATGTTTCTAAAATAATTAAATCCAGTCCAGATAACTTCATTGGTATTCAATGTGGTTTAGAAACAGGTAGTATAAGGTTAATAGGAAAATATGCTGATAGAAAGTTAGCTCCATTTAGGCCATCTGAGTGGCATTGGGTAGTTAAAGAAGGAGTCAAAACCTTAAATGAACATTATTGGATTCCTGCTTTTACTCTCATTATGGGGTTAGATAATAATGAAAGTATGGATGATAGCTGGGAGACAATCAGGCTTATACATGAACTAGAAAAAGAGCAACCAGATTCTAAGTTTACTGTTACCCCCCTTACATTTGTTCCCATTGGTCTATTGGAAAAATCGAGTTTTTTTGACATTGGTAATACAATGGATCCCGGAAAATTAGGAGTTATGTATAAAACCTGGCAACACAATTTTAAATATGGTATACAAAAATTTATGTCAAAAGTTGGTAGACATAATAGCATTAAAAGCACTTTTTTCTCGGGTTTAGCTAAAACATTAGGTGGTATACCGCTATCATCGATGGAAAAATTTGCAAGAAATAAAGGACCTGAACATGAAAAAGCTATTGAAAAAATTAAAGCGGATTACTGGTAATCCAAAATAATTTACATAATTAAACATAAACAAGTTATCAATATTATTTCTTGGCTCCAATGTTTCTGTTCTTTAATCTCATTTTTTGACTGTGGCATTTTCTGCATCGATCTGAAGAAATAGGGTTCCTACCACCACATTTAAAACATATCTTATAGAATAATCTTCGCTGTTGTGCAATTTGTTTTTTAGTAGCATCAGTTATTGGCATAAGCTCAAATAGAATAATTAAGTTATTTGTATTTTTCTCTTTCCCTATCAATTTTTCTCCAAAAATTAATTTTGAATACCACTTATTTTTTTTAGGAATCATACAAATATTACGATGACTACTTCAATAATTGAAGCTAAAAAGGATATATTTCGTAATTAGAATATATATTGATAATCATAACTTTAATGATTAATTTATTAGCAAGAAAAAGTTGATAATATGCTTATATTACATTACAATCATTAGGTGAACTTTATATCAAACAAATATTTATGATTTGTTTAACTGGTATGCCTGGTGCAGGAAAATCAACCGTAGCAGAGGCAATAAAAGATGAAGGTTTTGTTCTGATAACTATGGGGGATTGTGTTAGAATGGAAGCTAATAGAAAAAATCTACAATTAACTGATCAAAACTTGGGAACACTGATGTTAGATTTACGAAATATGTATGGTCAAGGTGCTATCGCTCAATTGGTAATTAATCAAATAAACGAAAAATATTATGCTCCTGAGTATGACAAATTTATAATTGACGGTATTAGAAGTATTCATGAAGTAGAATTATTGAAAGCAATTGGAGCTGTAAAAATTTTAGCAATACATGGATCAATCTTTACTAGATTCGCACACTTAAAAAATCGTTCTAGATCTGATGCTCCATATTCTCTTGAAGATTGTAGAGTTAGGGATAATAGAGAATTATCGGTTGGGGTAAGTGAAGCAATAGCATTTGCTGATGAGATGATTTCTAATAATGAAATAACTCTAGAGCAGTTAAAGAGAAAAGCTAAAATCATCACAAAAAAATGGATATCTTCATTAGAAGGTTAAATCATTACAGAGAATATTAGAAATATAAAATTTCCAGATTTAAAAATAGAAATAGAGGTATCTTGTAAAGTTAATCCTACCGAATCTGAGATTTTAATATTCAATGCAATTACTTCTATTATGGCAGGTATGACTTTAGAATTTAAATATGGAGATCGAATAATAGGCAAATCTGGCAATTTAGAAGTTCTAAACACCATTTATAATCAAGTTCGAGATAGGTCAATTTCTTCAGTGCTTCGCAGACTATTACTTTCTAATTTACACCAATTTTCTACCTGGTTCTATATTAATAAGCAAGTATCAACTATGGGAATCGTAGTTTTAGTCGATGATGAATTTGAATCTCCTCTTGGACCAATTCGAATAACTCTCAAGAGTAATAACATCGATAGAGTCATAGAATGGCTATGCCCAGAATAATAAAGATTTAATTTTAATCTATTATTTTTATTTTTTAATCCGTGGACAATCCATTAACCTCTATTATTAATTGATTAAACCCAACTGTTATTCTATTATGTGTATTAGTTCGGATAATGTTCTTTTTGATTTTGGTTGTAAAATCTTTTTTGGATACCCAATACATAAAATGGAAGAGGGAATAAGATCTGTACCTATTGCTTTCATTACTTCTCTCTCATCGATCATTCCAATCCAGATTGAACTAAGACCCAATGAATGGGCAGCTAACTGAGCATATGCAGCAGCTAGTGTTGCGTCTTGTATAGAAAATTTCTCTAATATATTAGATGGAAATTGCATTTTAACTCTACTTGGGTTCATACAAAATACCAATACTACAGGAGAATTCACGTAGGGTTGTCTGTTAGCTGCTATAACTAATTTTATTTTTATGTCATCATTTTTAATGTGATATATTTCAAAACCTTGAAATCCACCTGCAGTCGGAGCAGTATCAGCAGCTGCAAAAATTATATCTAACTTCCAATTTTCAACTTCTTTATTATCAAATTTTCTTTGAGAACGTCTATTTAACATCACGTTAAATATATTAGAATTTAAAATTTCTTCTGAATCAATGTCTTGGATTTCAGATTCTGGTTTGGGATATAGTTTATCTTGTGGTTTAATTTCCTTAAATAACCTGTTTAGTATATCTGTAGGTGTTGACATATTCTTATAAGCTACTTATTAGTAGATAACTTTTTGGATGTAAACTATATACCTATTGTGTTACAAATTAATTTAAATCTAAAAAAATTCTTTCTAATAAAATAATCACCATCATCAATATTTTATTACGTATACATTCATTTGTAGTAGCGAAAAAATACAAAAGATAAATTGATAAATAGCCGAGAGTTATTTAATGGCTGTATTAATTTAAGAAAATACTACCACCTCCTTTATTATTTGAACAGGATTATTCTTTGCTACTATAGTATTATTGTACATTGATACAAATAGTTCTACCCAGTTATACACATGACTATTATCACAATCTCTTCTTTTACTATTGCATGGGTAATAGTCATCAAAAGATTCAACTCTATCTTTAAAATACTGTACTACCCTTTCGAAAAGGCTCTTTCTCCAAATCAGAATGCAACCTATGTTTTAAATGCAAAAATGTACAGGCTTGAGGATACCCTGTACCACCATCCGTGTAGACTGTATGTTTACCATACTTATCTACTAATGATCGAATGAAATTCTCTGCTACAAACATATTTCTTTCATTGGAAATTTGTATTCCTAGTATAGTTTTATGAACTGGTTCCATACATATTCACAAATAGTAATGTTTCCAATCAACCAATCTGAATTATATTTTCATTTATTATGAATGCAAATACTCTTTTCCTTTTATAGATTTGAGAAGAGCCAAATATTTGAAACCAATTCCATACAGAAACATAACTCTTCTTATTCTCATTTCTAAAGATCGCTAACGCCTTGGAAGTAGTACGTAGACTTAGACCAAGAAAGTACAATACATTGAATACATAATTACAATAGTGGATGTCCTCTTTCTCTCAAATGTTATAACCATAACATGAGAAAGAGATATTCACAGCTAAATCTATTTCCTTAAATTAACACGACCTCTATAATAGAATATTTATTAACATAATAAGATAAATTAATAGTTGTTAAGGATTGAAGATGAACTCCTGGCTTTTGGCAAGGAAGTAATTTAAAAACCCAGAAATGGAAATAATTCTCCCTCTTATGTTTTATCATTCTGGTGTGTCTTCTGGTGTGTTTAATGACTAAAAATTAATAGTATGAGAAAAGATTGATGTTATCAAAGATGGTAAAAAGATTGTAGAGACGTGAAAATATAAATTACAAGAATATTTCAATAAAAAATACTCAGCCTAACCGAACAAAAAGATCATTTTAGATGGTTTATTTATTGTGGGGGATTGAATTTACTAACTAACGAAGAATTTTACAAGACATTGAATGAGGAAATAGATGATATTAAGACACGAGTTCTTTTAATATCCAAGTTATCTATCAAATATCTTAATTATAGGTGCCCATTGCAATCTACTAGAATACTTCTGAAATATTTACTTTGATGTACTCAAAAAGAAATATTTGTCCTATTTTTGGTAATAATTATTAGTTGACTTATTAATAATATCAATAAAATTAATAGATATTATTAATTGGAAAATTATATTTCTAATAATATTACTGAAATAAAGGTAAAAGATTAAGATATTAGTAAAATCATCGTAAGCGTTAGTTTAAATCACAATTCTCTAATGATTATTCTCCTTATAATAGTTACAAGCATAATAAAATCATATAATTATCAAATCAACTAATAATACTGATAAAATATTCTATCTCATAACCTAGCGGATTATCAAGGTGAAGCAAGTGAAGTGATTTTATAAATTTTATACCCTTAGAGAATATTAAATTTTATTTCTTTTTTCTTGTTATTATTGTTTATCTCAATCATTTTGGGATGTATTAGTAAAATCTTCATACATTTGGTAAAATAAATCTCTTCATCATCAAATTATTTTATGCTTCGAATCTCTTAAAATAACCTCAAACTGTTTATTATCTTTCTGCAGCAAATCTTGGATATATCATTCATTGTAAGTCAATTTAATAAAATATAGTAACATTTCAATTGTTAAGTTATTATCTTAATAGATATTATTGTTTTTTCATTCTTACTACTATAAACTCTTAAATTAATGCTTAGTGTGATTTTATTTACAAGGGCTCGTAGCGCAGACTAATAAGGGCGCAAAATGGACAGCGCGGATGCCTCCTAAGCGTCAGGTCGAGGGTTCGAATCCCTCCGGGCCCGATTTGGTAGGGAAACTTATTTGTGGGCCAAACAATAAAGGAATGAATTAGATAAAGACATCTTCTTGATAGTGATATATTACTCTATTACGGCTTTTGCACCTCACCGAATTTGTAAGTTTCACCTTTTTAAAAGGCATGAAGGATGATTTATAGCTCCATCGAATGTTTATATAAGAAAAATGTCATATAATGATATCATGGATTTTAAATGTTTCAAAAAATTCTTTAAAAAAGATGATAATAAACCAATAGAAAATAATTAAATACATACCACTAATTTTATTGATATAATTTGAAAAAGTAATAATATTAAACTTCAATAAATATAACTTTAGGTTAAAATAAGTGAAAAAGAAGAGGCATTAAAGTTAGCGAAACAACTCAAATATAGTTTATCCATAATGAAAATGTTAGTAATTTACTATTAGAATGTCAAACCGTTTGCAGATATCTGAATATATTAATAAAATTATGTGGCTTGTTTATGAACTAAATGGTTATTCCCCATCTAGAAAATATGCAGTCAAATGAAGTTAAAAAATTATCCCTAATTGTAGACTCGTAGATTTTACCTTCTATAGAAAAGATAATCAACCCGTTATAATGGACAATACCTTCTCACAACTTTTTTCTATTCAACCAGTATTAGTAGGATGTGTAGAGTTTGAAAATAATATAGAATTTACAATAACAAGTTCAGATTACATTAATCAATATAACGATTTAGTCAAACCTCGCTATCTTGTTAATAAAGCAATTTTTCATTCAATTCGATTTATAAAAAATAATATGGAATAAGAAATCGTATTAACGAATTTTTAGATAAAATAATAATAGAATTAGAATTCGGAGAATTTCCAGAACAGATATTTGAAACGTTATGAAATGAAGTAAATAATAAAATGATAGACTATGTCTTGTTGCTATCAATAAATCAATATCTGTCTATGAAAATCTTAAAAATGAAAATTCTGAATCTTATTCTCATGTCGCTTCAAGTTGTAGACGAATAATTAAAGATGTTGCAGATGGTATTTTTCCAGCCAAAAAAGAATCTATTATTGTAGATGGGGAAAAAGTTATAGTTAATAAAAATAGTTATAGTTGATAAAAATAGTTATTTAAATAGGATTTATGCTGGTTTAAAAGAAAAAAGCAATAGTACAAGTAATTTAACAAAGATTCATTATTAGTGTAGATTCTTCTCTTTAATCTTTAATAAAATAGTATTAGGTATAACTAAGTCTATATTAAAAAGAATTGAAAACTAGTATTCGGTTAGTTAGAAATAATAAAGAAAATTGAATATTTTATGTTCTTTTAAAATTTTGATTAGTTTTGAACAACGAATACCATTGTTCAAAAACATTTGCATTAAATTTTACAAAAGTATCTAAAGTTTTAGTAAAATTTTTTATACCATCTCCAGCGACTTCCAAGACATTTGAGATAAACTTGTTATTTATATTGTTAAATTCTATAAAATTA
>DASQLB010000345.1:0-2209 GCA_035630235.1 Nitrososphaeraceae archaeon
TAAAATCCAATGTAATGTGGCATTTGAAAATACAACATCTACTTTTTCATCAAGATAGATTTCAGAGAGATCTGCTTTTTTATATTGAATATTAGAAATTTCTTCTAGATTTTCCTTTGCAATGGTTATCATAGACAAATCCGAATCTACTGCAAAAACTTTTCCTTTTGGAACTTTAGTTGATATTATCTTGGTTATTTTTCCAGAACCACAACCAGCATCAAGAACTATTTCATTTTCTTTCCATCTTCTACGTTCAAGTACCTCGGATCCCCAAGATTCTTGTATTTTTGAGATACGATCGTAGGTTGTTGCATCCCATCCAGATTCCAAATCATAGATATTGTCCTTAGTATTTATATAAACTAACTTATGAGATCCTTTAACAATTTTGACTCCTATACTATCTATATTTTTTTAGGTGTATCTTATGTCACTTATTTGGTTATTTTTAAAATTTATCATTGAATTGATGTTATTCCTTGAGTTGAAAATGTCTGATCTTAATTTATATGAAACAATGAAAATTTTCTTAGATAAATCAATTATCGGGCTAGGAGGTGTGTGAACTGATTTTGACACAATTTCGTAGTTCAGAAAGCATTGTTATTATTAATTCATAAAAACAGTGATTTCTCGACTTTCTTGTAACCAAGTTGTGTGACCCTTTTCAATATAAATATTATTAATAGAATACATTCTCTTGTTGAAGATTTTGTTGTTGAAGATGGTTGTTGTTCCATTATTAGTTTGGTATCTTAAGTATGCATTCACGTACTGTTGTACCAGGTCTTTTAGAAAGAAATAGATATATAACTCTTAAATTGCATGAAGACATTAAATTTCATGGGTAATCAATACGGTTGGATTATCTTTATTGTATCTTCCATTTGTTTATCTTTATTGATCGCTATCAATTCCCCTATACAAGTTGTTAATGCAGCTGTACTAACGCTACAAAATAATAATAATTGGACGATAAATGCCAATGGATATATAGATGGACTTAGATTTTCATATACTCCTCAGGGAAGCTTAACCGGTACTATTTTTGGTGACAGAATTATAGGTTTTTGGGATCACAATAGTCAAAAAATTCTCTTTATGAGATTGGCTAATCCTTCTGATCCAACTTCATTTCAAATATATACTGGTTTTCTTTTTAAGGATACTACAACAAATTCTCTAGGAATGCCCTTATGTTATCAAACTCTTTCGGGATCATTTTTGACCCCAGCTGGAGCAGGAGGTTCTGCTACTAGGAATGAGTATGGCTGGTATGCGCAATCTTCAATTCCTTGTAATTAATAAAGTGATCATTTTGGTAAATGTCAAATGATAAGTATTGCGATATTCAAGTAATTGTAATACCAGACCCAAATTAGGATTGTTCATAGTCTAGAAATTTTTCAACTTATTGTTATTCTATTATTCTGTTAATTTTTAATCAAAATTTTCTGTAATTGTGATAAACATGTTCTTTATCATTTTATTAATATTATTAGGAATCGAATAGAGAATAGTATTATTACCCGATATGGAAACTATTCTATCAGATTTACTAAATTATACTATAATATTTGAGTCAAATAATAATAGTTATTTTCATTTGGATCAATATTAATTAAATAAACTTCCCGAATCAGTTATGGAACAAGCAAAAACAGAAACTTTTCTCCGGATGAAATATGCTTGCTATAAGCACCAAAATAATTTAATATTATTTATTAAGATAATCATTGTAGCAATAATCAATATAAGGTAACATTCGGAGAACGAATAATGATTTGGATGGGAGTAAAGAAGGAGACAATTATTCTCAGGAATAATATGATTTGCCTTTCTTTTGTCTAGGAGCAACAAAAACTATTCTGTATTTTTTATAAAAGATTGAGGTAATTTTATTTGTCTTTAATATAATAATTGGTATATTTCAAAAAAAAAATAAAATTTTGTGTTTGTTAGTTTAGTTTGTCCGATCAGAGATTATATCTCTTAAAGTATGAGGTTGAGACTGTATGACTTGATTGTTGGATTGTTGTAATGATGATTGTGCATTATCTGCAGCATCATCATCCTCAGGTTCTGGAGGCCAAAAGTCTACTGCCCAAACATAGTTCTCTATTGTGCATGTCTTTACTTCATCAGAATATATGGTTCCTTCACAATCTCCCACATAATTGACACATATACCAGCATCAACCTCAGT
>DASQLB010000346.1:0-2136 GCA_035630235.1 Nitrososphaeraceae archaeon
GAAGGAATAAATAAAAATTATTACTTGAAATATATAATAAATTTTAAAAAGATGATTAAATAAAAAATCTAGTATGCCAATTTGGGATGGTTCTGGGTGTAATATGGGAATATCCTTTTTTATTAATAAGATAACATAACTTTATGGCAGAAATTAGTATAATAGTTTCAGCTATCGCTGGAATGGGGTCATTTTTCTCTCCTTGTATATTACCCATTCTTCCGGCTTTCATTTCCTATTTATCAGGAACAACACTATATGAAATTGGTAACATAAGCGATAGAAAAACATCTATGAATAAAGAGAATAGTGAGATTACTACTACTAACAATAATAAAAAGACTATATCTTTGCAAAAATCTATTAGAATTAATATATTCTTAAATACAGTTTATTTTGTTTTAGGTTTTTCATTAGTATTTGCAGTTTTAGGAGTTGCTCTCAATAGTATTTTGGTAAATGTTGGTACTGGTTTTCAAAACACTCTTCAAGTAATAGGGGGAATAGTAATTATATCTTTTGGACTTTTTTTAATACTATCATCAAAGATAAAAAACTTAAACTTTGAAAAAAAATTAACTAAAATCCCTAGATTTAAAACTAGTTATATAACTTCCTTTGTATTTGGAATTGCCTTTGCTGCAGGATGGACTCCTTGTGTAGGTCCTATTTTGGGAAGTACATTTACTTTAGCGGCTACTTCTCCTGGAGAAGCATATAACTTGTTATTAGCCTACTCATTGGGTCTTGGAACTCCTTTTTTGATAACAGCTGCTTTTTTTTCAAGAGCAACTGGATTGATAAAAAAGATGGTAAAATATTTAAAATATTTCAATCTTGCAATGGGAACCATGCTAATAATTCTAGGAGTACTAGTATTTACTAATCAATTAAATATTTTAGGGAATTTCCCACTTGCAAACGAAATAATCAATCTAGAAAGAGGTTTATGATCATGAATAGAGATAATATCAGTGCAGTTGTTATGGCTATTGCAGTAGTATCTGTGATAGTTGGATTTGCAGTCTATTTCAACACACAAGGATCAAATATAGCTAGCAAGTCTAATGAATCTTTATCTATCGCAACAGAACAAACGACGGATGACGGAAAATTAATCAATCTGGACAAATCACAATTCAAGCAAGCAAATGATTTTACTAATATTGCACAGTATATCAATACAAAGCCAATATCAATTGATCAACTAAAGGATAAAGTAGTATTGGTAGACTTTTGGACTTATAGTTGCATTAATTGTATAAGAACTATTCCTCATCTCAATGAATGGTATGAGAAATATTCTGACAAAGGATTGGTCATAATAGGCATTCATACACCTGAATTTGAATTTGAAAAAAATACTGACAACGTAAAATCGGCTGTTCAAAAATTAGGAATAAAATATCCAGTTTTACAAGATAACGATAAGAAAACATGGAGTGCATATCAAAACATGTATTGGCCTAGAAAATATTTGATCGACGATGAAGGTTATATAAGATATGATCATATAGGCGAAGGAGCGTATAAAGAAACAGAAAAAGTAATTCAATCTCTTTTGACAGAAAGAGCTGCACATTTAGGTATAACAAATATTAATCTTAATGATTCACAAAATGTTGATAATGATTCAAGCTATGAGTATCATGATGTTAATTTTTCAAAAATACAATCTCCAGAACTTTACTTTGGATATGAATTCGCAAGAACACCATTAGGTAACAGCGAAGGTTTGAAGCCCGATCAGACTGTAATTTACAATCTACCTGATAAAAATGAAATTAAACCTAATGTGATATATTTAGAAGGAAAATGGAAAAATAATTCAGATAACATGGAATTACAAGGCAATAATGGTAGTATAATATTGAAATATAACTCAAAATCCGTGAATATAGTTGCAGGTGGAAATGGAAACTTAACAGTAACACAAGATATGAATTTGATTAAAAATGACCTACGCAAAGATTCTTCTAGTAATGGAAAATTTGTAATAGATAACCAGAGGTTATATAATCTAGTAACAAATAAAGAATATGGAGAGCATACTATCGAAATTGATGTTAAAGGAAAAGGATTTCAAATTTACACATTTACCTTTGGTTAGTATGAAAAGAATGTAATATGGCATTT
>DASQLB010000347.1:0-13277 GCA_035630235.1 Nitrososphaeraceae archaeon
CAGTTATGACTAGGGCAAATGGTTATGTAATGATACCAGAAAAAATAACAAGTATTGAAAAGGGAAGTGAAATACAAGTAAATTTACTTTCTGGATTTTCTTTTGCATCTAGAAACCCTATAGACTTTATTTGATCAATTAATTGAATAATCTTGTAGCAAGATTAATGGCTGCTAATGGAATTACCACCAGCATGAAGAAAAGCAGACTATGCCTATAGACATTTGTATAGAGGCAGTTTAGTGATTATATATCATACCATCATTTTACCATAAAATGTTAAAAAATAATTAATTATTAATTAATAATCTAATAGTATAAACTTAGCATTCATTATTCAAATTATATTGTAAATCGTTATCAAAATAGATTTACTTATACATAGGACAAAGAATATTTTTGTATGTTTATCAATATAACTAGATTTTATTCAAAAACTATACTTTTATCTGCAATTTTTTTACCGATTATCTTTTTTATATTCTTTTCATTTAGCATAAAGGAATTAAACGCCACCAATATTATTGATAAAGATGTATCCGTAATGTATGCAGGTTCGCTAGTCAACATCTTTGAAAATGAGATTAAATCAGTATTTCAGAACCTAACAGGATATAATTTCATTGGGGAAGGGAAAGGTTCTGTGCAGATTTCCAACATGATTTTGGATGGATTTCGAAAGCCTGATGTATTTGTTAGCGCTGATACAACTCCAATCGAGAGACTAATTAATCATAATCCTCCATTAGCCAATTGGCTTGTAAAGTTTGGATCTGCTGAACTTGTAATTGCATATAATCCACAAAGTCCTTTTGCTTCAGATCTGGTGAAGGCTAGTAATGGTGAGATACCATGGGATCAGGTTCTTGGGAAAGAAGGACTCGAATTTGGAAGAACTGATCCTGAACTAGATCCTAAAGGATACTATACAGTCATTGCTGCAAAATTAGCAAATATTTACTACAATGATTCCACAATTAAAGATAAGATTTTAGGCGAAGATAGAAACAAAGAGCAAATTTTTCCTGAAGAAATCTTAAAGTCTATTTTGGACTCTGGACAAATTGATGCAACTGCTGCCTATAAACATGAAGCAATAGCAAAAGGTCTCCCTTATATCACACTTCCAGATCAAATTAATCTAAGCGAACCCAATTATACAAATTTTTATAATAAAATATCCTACAAGTTAGGAGCTGGTGAAACCATTTCTGGTAATCCAATATTTTTTTCATTTACTATACCAAATACAGTTGAAAACATAGAAGGTGCCGTCTCTTTTGTCAAATTTCTGTTATCAGAAAATGGAAAGAAGATTTTAGAACAAGTTGGGCTAAGTCCTATAAAACCAATTTTACAAGGAGATATACATCAACTGAAACCAGAAATTTTGTCCTTGGTTCAAGAACATAACTAGTATTTCTAGACTAATGATGGTGAGATTGTTATAGTTACTTACACTTTAAGAAAACCAGACATATCTGGATTTAATATTGTCTTTTCTGTTCTTGTGCTAATCCTTGTATTGTATATTATATACCCATTTTTTGGATTCCTATTTGTAATAGAACCAGCTAATTTGATAGAATCTCTGAAACGGACCGAAATACAAGATTCTGTTATATTGAGTTTAACTACAGCGACTATTTCAACTATACTAGTTTCTATATTTGGAATCCCATTAGCATTTGTTTTGGCAAGATTTCAATTTAAGGCTAAATTTCTAATACGAATGATTGTTATACTTCCTCTAGTTCTTCCTCCACTTGCTAGTGGAACAATGCTTTTGGGGGTGTTTGGTCCTTATTCATTACTTGGAAAAATAGTCACAGTAGATTTTACACAATCAGTTATTGGAGTCGTTATTGCCCAAACTTATGTTGCTTCACCTTTTCTGATTCTTCCCACACAGGCTGCTTTTGACTCCATTCCTGAACGATATGAGATCGTGGCGAGAACCTTAGGAAAAAAGAAATGGCAAGTATTTTTTAGTGTATATCTTCCATTAGCCAAGATAGGAATACTCGTTGGTTTATTAATGGCATGGATCAGATCTATTGGTGAATTAGGTGCCACAATGATGATGGCATACAATCCTCATACTATCTCTATTCAAATCTTTGAAGACAATGCAATAGGTGGGATAAGAAATTCTGTTGCAGGAATCATTTTGGTCATTATAATAGCACTTGTTGCATTAACAGTATTTGTGCTGATAAGAAGACAACAGATTCTAAAATTAGGTTGGTGATCATCTACTAGATGGTATTAGAGTTAATTAATATTACAAAAAACTTTGGAAAATTCCAACTAGGTCCTCTAAGTCTTACTGTAAATAATAAAGATGTTATGGTTATATTAGGTCCTACAGGAAGTGGAAAAACTACTCTTATCAACTTAATCGCCGGAATTTTAAGACCTGACAATGGTAAAATTATCTTAAATGATATAGAGATTATCAATCAACCTATAGAGCAAAGAAAAGTAGGATATGTTTTTCAAGATCCATCATTGTTTCCTCATTTAAATGTCTATAATAACATTCTTTTTGGATTAAGGAGAAAGGAACGAGAATCTAAAGAAAAGATTGCCACTATAAAAAAAATTATTGATGATCTAGATGTTGATCATTTGTTAAATAGAAAAATAGACGAACTTAGTGGTGGAGAAAAGCAAAAAATTTCACTAGCAAGAATTCTTGTCTTAAATCCAAATGTAATATTGCTAGATGAACCTCTTTCTCATATTGATTTACTAGCAAGAGATAGATTGAGAATAGAATTAAGAAGTATATTAAGAAAGCAACAAATTCCGACTATCCATGTTACTCATTTTGAAGAGGATATTTACGCATTAGCAGATTCAATCGCATTTCTGAATAGAGGAAAAATAGAAGAAAGAGGAACGCTTGAAGAAATACTTAATTTGTCTACTAGATCATCATCACCATTTTTTAATAAAATAATATCTGCAGGGAATTATTTAACTGGAGAAGTAACTAAATGTGAAAACAATCTAACTGAATTTAAAGTAGGTTTGAATATGTTATATACTATTGGAACTTTTAAACCTAAATCTAAAATTGGAGTTATAGTCAAACATGAAGATATTTTACTATGCAAAGAAAAAATAAAAACTAGTGCACGAAATATAGTTTTTGCAAAGATAATGGATATGGTTAAAGCAGATAACATGATTGATGTGTATCTAAAATCTGGTAAAATGAATATTGTTTCAAGAATAACCAGATCTGCTTCTGAAGATCTTGGAATTGTTATAGGCGATTATGTATATGCAATTTTTAAGGCTTCTAAACCCTATTTGATTAGAGAGGAATATAATGAAAGGATATTTTAGTGACCAGGAGTATCAATGGAACGAATTTTAAAATATCTCAATTCTTTAAAAGATCCATCAAATAAATTTTTATAGAATTTTGCAAGGTAAGATTTGAGTAATCAATATCTATATCACTAGAGTAATTGATTTATTTAGTTATTCAAAATTTAAAAGTCATTACCCACTACTGTTGAGGTTATGAGTAATGATAGAAGGTTATGACTATTGTCATGAACCCTGTGATTCGGAGCAGTCGTTTTAAAGTATTTTCACATTGTTATTATAATATCTAATAATTTTATACGAATTATTTAATTATTTAATTATTATAGAATAGTCATAGCCTAAATAGATGGACCAATACAAATCAGGCATTGGTTATTGACTATGACTATTCTAAGGACCCTCTTGGAGAAAAGAATAGTGCAATATATTTACCGTGGTAGGATATTTAAAAATCGGTGAACTTAGTTAATCGATTACGTAATACTTAGTTAATCGATTACTAGTAATACTTAGTTAATCGATTACTAGTAATAATAAATTGTGATAGCCTGAATTTGTAGCAGTAACAGTAGTAGGGTGAATTGGCATACTACCACATTATCCAGGCTATGACTTTTGTAAAAGGATATTTGCCAAAATTTGTTTGAAGGTACAATAGTTATTGAGACAGTTCATATATTGATTTCTTGATCTCTTTGTTTACTTTTTTTGAATATATGTATAAATATAATATTATATCTATAAAGTGATAAAATTAATTAATTAATTGATTAATAACATGAAATAATTAAGAAATGATAGAGGTATAAGGTATATCTCAATGGTGGATTGTCAAAGCACAATACGTTAGTTTGGAACTCAATTAGTACTCCTAATGACGAACCTCATATTTCTGTTTTTATAAGTATCTGTACTATATTTCCATCAAAGTAACCAAATAACTGCCTGGAAAAGTAGAATCATTTACATCATAATTTCCACCTATTGCAATATCACCACTATCTAGCGCCTCCAATACGCCTTGAAAGGCTAAATCAGTATTGTTTCCAATATATAATACAAATATGTTCCATTTATTATATTCGGACCTGGTTTACCTGATGGACCTGGTTCACCATGTGTTCCATTAGGACCAATTGGACCTTGTATACCTTGAGGACTTGTTGTAAATCAATAACAGATGATAGCATAATTTGAGTTTGCAAAAAATACTTTATCAGGATTCTGGTTGCTTATATAATGTTAATTGATAATCCTAACAAATCTAATTAATTAACTATAACATTCTAAGTTAAAAATATCTTTCTCTTTATTATAACAAATACGAATCCTGTAAGTGTCAAATGTAAATTTTTGGAATTCCTTATCGTTCGATGCTATATCTTTAATCAATTCATAAAAATCTTCTTTTGTTGGTTTTGGTTTTGTAGGATCAATTTTATATTTTTTAATTTGAAAAATATATTTGCTTATCACAGATCCGGCTGCTTTATTCATAAGATCTTGATGATGCTGATCTATATCGTTAGTATTTTTGTTTATCATTTAATTTAATCATATTCCTCCTACCAAATTCTAGTGCTTTGACATTCGAAAAATTTATGCTAGTAAAACGTACTAACATTATTATGAATGACGCGATCAACAAGAATAGATTGAAACTTATTGCTGATTTGTGCACTGAATTTTTAGATCATATAAAATATAATTAAAGTTCTAAAGTACACTTGCTAACATAGTATTACTAAATTAGATTAGTACATGTTTATTATAATTTATAATTGCTAATTTTTATCAGTTAAATCAATTGTAAAAAGAATCTCCTAAATTTTTTGTTACTAAATGTTTTTAGTCTAAATTCTTCTATCTTTAGATAGTTATTTTATCTTCACTACAAAAAGATAGGAGTAATTACTAATATTAGAATCTCATTAATGACCTTTCCCTTCCAACATATTAAATGCATGGAATACGCTAGGTAAAAGAAGATCTAATGATTCTGATACTGCTTTAGTGCTTCCAGGTAAATTTACAATCAAAGTTTTATCTCTTGTTCCCGATATCCCCCTCGAGAGCATTGATAATGGTGTTCTCCTTTGACCATATGATCGGATAGCTTCAGAAATTCCATTTGTCTCTTTATCAATAACCATTTTAGTAGCCTCAGGAGTTACATCTCTTCTACTAAAACCAGTACCGCCAGAAGTTATTATTAGATCCACTTTTTTCTCATCAGAATATTTGATAAGGTATGCCTTAATTTTTTCTATATTATCAGGTAATACTTCATAGCCTACAATTTCAGTATTAGTAGCATAAGTATTTTTTAACTTATCACTGATTATGTTCCCTGATTTGTCAACTCTTGTACCATTAAAAGTAGAATCACTTATAACAAATATAGCAACAGTAATTTTTTTATCAAGATTTTTTTCAATGAAGTCTCCTTTACCCCCAATTTTACCTAACAATTTTATTGATTCTATTGATAGATGTTCATCTATTGGTTTGAGCATATCATATACAGCAAGTGCAGCAATACTGCAGCCAGTTAATGCTTCCATTTCTACTCCTGTTTTCCATACACTTTTAACACTGACTTTAATTTCTATTGTGTATTCGTAGAATGATAATTGGGTAGAAATATGATCTATAGGAATAAGATGACAATAAGGTATCAATTCCCATGTTTTTTTTGCTCCAAGTGTAGCTGAAATCTTTGCAGCTTCTATGATATCTCCCTTAGGTGTTTTGTGATTTTTTATTAGATTTACAGTTTCAGGAGTTACTTTAATTATTGCTTGTGCAATAGCATATCTCAAAGTGTCTGCTTTATTAGATACATCAAACATTCCTTTATTGTAATTATTAATTGTTGGTTCATTCATTTATCATAACACCTTGTACCCATTCAGAATCCCCAGATTTCATTACCTCCTTTTTCCAAATAGGACATCTTTTTTTAATATTATCAATTCCATAACTACATGCTTCAAATGCCTCTTTTCTATGTTCTGAAGACACTCCAACTATTACACTTATTTCTCCAACTTTAAGATATCCAATTCTATGTATTGCAATAAATTTTTTAATATTCCAATTTCCAGATATCTCTTTTTCAATTTTTTTTAATATCTCTTCGACCATTTCTTCATATGCTTCATAAAAGATACCCTCGACTTTTTCCTTGGAATTATGATCCCTAACAATTCCAGTAAAAAATACAACTGCGCCGGAAGAATTATCTTTAAGTTGTTCTAAAATTTTTAATTGATCAATTATATCTTTTGTTATTGAAATCATATTATACCTCTTTACTATTTTTATCCTCCACTTATTGGTGGTATTAGAGCAATTTCATCAGATGAGGTTACGTTGAAATTTTCGTTACGTATTATTTTATTAACAGCAAATACAAAGTTTATCTCATTTTTAGAGAGGTAAGGATAAAATTCTTTAAGATATTTTTTGATTTCTTCTAATGAAATTGAATTATTATTAATAGGAATATTAAGAGTATCACTTTTTAATTTCTCTCTTACTATTCCAAATACTTTTATCTTCAATGTCGTACCTTGGTAGGAGTTCATTTTAGTTATTCAACCACCTATTGTATGCATAAGATTTAGGGTTGGCCTAAGTCGATTAATTCGAATTAATTCAACTATTCCTTCTGGTTTCATTTTATAACAATTTACAAGATATTCCCTCATTTCTTGATCAGTAACCTTTGTATTTCTAATCATTTTCTTCAAGTCATAACCTTCTTTTTCAAAAAGACAAGTAAGAAATCTTCCATCAGAAGTCAATCTTACCCTATCGCAATTTGAACAAAATGGATCTGTAATTGATGGGATAAATCCAATTTTTCCTTTTCTGTCATCAAAATTATAAATAGTAGCAGGATCAGATAGATAAGAATTATTTTTATCTAAAGAAATAACATTATGAAAATTAGTTTCTATGATTTTTATTATTTCTTTTTTAGTCATAACAAGATTATAATTCCAGATACCGGATCCATCTAAAGGCATAAATTCTATAAAACGTACGGTTAAATCCATCTCCTTAGCAAACTTTACAAAGTTAATTATTTCATCATCATTCCAATTTCGAATTATTACAGTATTGATTTTTATTTTTACACCTAGTTCTCTTGCTTTTTGAATACCTCGAAGAACTTTATTTAAATTAGAAATGCCATTTAAAGTTCTAAATCGTTCTTCTTTAAAAGTATCAAGGCTAATGTTTAGAGAATTTAATCCTGCTGATTTTAACTGGTTTATATTCTCTTCTAACAAAAAACCATTAGTAGTCATACTAATAGTTTCTATTTTTTTTATCTTTATTAAATCACTAATTAAATTCTCTAATGATGGTCTAAGTAATGGTTCTCCACCAGTAAGTCTAATTTTTGTTATTCCTAACTGTGTAAAAATGGATACTATTCTAATTATTTCTTTAAAATTAAGAATTTCTTTATCATCAATCCATTTAATGTTACCATTTGGCATACAATAAATACATTTCATATTGCATTTATCAGTTACAGAAATTCTTAATTTTCTGGCTACTCTATTATAACTATCTTTCAAATTTTTAGGAGAATTAGTTGGAATTTGCTTGACTCTTTTCACCATATAAATCGCTTGTTATTTCTTTGAATATGATAATTTTTCAAGAAAATAATTTTTCCAGCCTTGGGGAAGATCTTGAACTTTAACTGCTTTTTCCATAAGTATTGTGTTCTCTTTATCTTCTTTTGTAATAAGCTCAACTATATTCTTTATTGTGATATTATTATTGTCTTTCTTAATTAGTTTAATAGTATCATTAATGACTATTTCTCCTTCCTTGATCACTTTAAAGTAAATTCCAGATTTCTCACTCTTTAAAAACTTCTTTATTATGTCCATTCTACCAAACTTGACACCAAGTTTGTAACATGGCATTCGTGGTTGAGTTGATACTAATTGTGCAGACCCTATTTGAAATCTGTCTCCTACATTTACTTGAGATTCGAAAAGACCTTCGGTAGTTAAATTTTCTCCAAACATTCCCCAGTTAAATGATATATCTGGAAACTCTTTTCTCCAAAAATCATAATATTCATATGGATAGGAATATACTGCTTTATCAGGTCCACCGTGAACAGTCAGATCAGCTTGTCTATCGCCTTCGAGATTTAATTTCTTTAAATTTATCCTTTTATCAACAGGATTTTTGAATATTCCAGTAGTGACAATTTCATTTCCAAATTTAACTTTTATTGGTAATCCAACATTTACAGAAATTAGTTTCACTGTTTATTTTAGTCTCGTGTGTCAAATAAACTTTTTACAAATTAGTAACAAAATTTTATAGGCCTCCATAGATCTACCGGCTCTGTTATGTTAAGCAGTAAAAGCTATAGCTAGGAATATTACATTCATGTTATGAAAATTAGATTTGAAAGAAATAAAACATCTACAACTGTCTTGTTTTCAGCTGCAGCAATAATTTTTTATCCTCATATAGTGTGGTCATCATATTCTCCTTATGTACAAGCTCTTAAATTACAGATTGTTCATATTTAAGTAAACAAAGTAATTACTATTCATTTTCTGATGTTATGGATGGAAAGAGCATTATCTAGTTATCTATACTTAAAATTGAAAACTGTCCAAATAACTTCCAATGAATTTGTTAAATTTGTATAGGTTTAGATAGTAACATCAAAAAAATTAACTATAAGGAGGACAATATAATGCAGTTGTTAATTAATTGTCTATAAATAATTATTAGAAACATTTTATTCTGGTTCTGTTATCTTATGACACTTATTATAAATTATCAATTAATATTATTAAAAATTAGCTAAATTATGCTATCATTGTTTAGCTTGTACCTATATACAATTCATATATTCTATGATCTCTATCTAATGATATGTCCGATACTCAGTCTCAACAACAATCCCAGACAACAGCATTACAACCTGGTATTACCGCACCTGACTTTACTCTACGTACTACGCCAGATCAATCCATATCGTTGAGTCAATTTCGTGGTAATCCTGTGATTCTTGTATTTTATCCTGCAGACTTTTCACCAGTATGTGGGGATGAGATGACTTTATTCAATGAACTTTTACCTGAATTTCAACGCTTAAATGCAGAGGTTATTGGAATCTCAGTTGATGGTGTTTGGTGTCATCTTGCTTTTTCCAAAGAAAAGAATCTTAAAATTCCATTGCTTACGGATTTTGAACCCAAAGGTGAAGTTGCAAAAAAGTACGGAGTATATCGCAAAAAAGATGGTATTGCAGAAAGAGCTCTCTTCCTATTAGATAAAGATGGAATTATTAGATATAGTTATGTTTCACCAATTGGAGTCAATCCAGGAGCTGATGGGGTTTTGAAAGCCTTAGAATCTATCTCTCAATCCAAAGGATAACAATAAGAAGATGGAGTGAAATAGAAATAATGAGTAGTGAAGAAACAGCACAACTAACTCCTCCTGTCAATGAGAGCCGTGACCATATACAGGGTCCTCAAAAAGCACCCGTTACTTTGCTTGAATATGGAGATTATGAGTGTCCATATTGTGGACAGGCTTATTTAATCATCAAAAATGTACAAGATATTCTTGGTAACAGTTTACGCTTTGTTTTTCGTAATTTTCCCATCACGCAAAGTCATCCTCATGCTCAACACGCTGCAGAAGCGGCTGAATGTGCAGGTGCTCAGAATAAATTTTGGGAAATGCATGATATCCTATATGAACATCAACAAGCTCTTGATGATAAGCACCTAGAGAAATATGCAGAAGTTTTGGAATTGGATAAATATAGGTTCAAAAATGACATGTTTAACCATGTTTATGCAGGTCGGGTCCGTGAGGATTTTCTTAGTGGAGTACGGAGCGGCGTAAATGGTACACCATGTTTTTACATAAATGGTTTACGCTACGATAATTCTTGGGATTTTGAGACTCTTGTTGAAACACTTAAATCTCATATCAAAAAACGTGCATAAATTGACTATATTTGCTACATATATTATAAGATGATAATCAATTTTACGCTATTAAATTCCATACAAGATTTTAATAAATTACCTGGTTTTGAAGTGGTGAATAATATTTTATTCAAACTATTTGACAAATTATTCTCTCTCTATCTGTAAAAAATATTCCAATAAATCCTTGTATTATATCCATAATTGCAAGACTTTGGATAAACTTATTACATAGCATTAAAATTTAATAACAAACTATCCCTATCATATTTTTATGATTAAAATTTTTAATCTTTATTCAAGTTTATTAATTGCAATTATAATATATCTCAGTAATATTATATACATATATGCAATAGATAATCCCCAAAATAATATTAATAGTACTCTCGTAAAGAATGGTAAAATTAATTCTATTGTTTTAGATTTACCTCATTGGGGAACATTTGACGTCACGCATATCTCAAAGTATTTGCTAGCAGGTGATTGGAATATTACTTTGAGTAATGAAAGATCAATCAACTTTATGGCAAATTTTAGTATGGTTTCAATAAAAGGTGAAAACCTACATAATCATCAATTTATTAACTTTAAGATAACAAATGATACTTCTAAGAATGATCAGCTTCGCTTAGATAGAAATGTCAATGTATCTGGTATAATGGATATTACTACAAATGGAGATATAAAATGGAATAAAATAAAGACGAATATTTCAATTTATAATGATAATACTATAATTATAGATTTTGATGATAAATCCCCAGATCAATTTATTGGACAACCTGTATATGGAATTGTTGAATAAATAGGTATAACAAATTGTCAAAATAGAAATATTTATCGCTCAAACCAAATAATATTCGAATACTAATATTTTATCCTACCTTTTCTTTTTTTGACATAACTATTAGAATAACAATCAAAAATAAAATTATTATAATCTTATATATTTGCAATTAATTCATTATTGTTAGCAAATAAAACATCATTAGCGTTTCAATATAATAGCTGTGAACAATTTTTATAACAAAACTTAAAGTTTTGTTAGATTAGGATATGTTATTGAATAAATCTCAAATTCTTTATTTTGATTACAATAATTAAGAAAATTAATTCATATCAAACCAGATTCAAAATATATAACTCTAATTTCATAACAATGTTTAATAATTACATTATTCCCTAACAAATATGTCAGAATCAATTGCAAATATAGTCGAACTTGTTGGTAGTTCTGATAAAGGATGGGAAGAGGCAGTGGAAGTTGCGCTCCAAGAGGCAACGAAAACAATACGAGGAATTACAGGACTTGAGGTTGTAAGTAAAACTGCAGTCGTAGACCCAAATAATGGTAGGATTACGAAATATCATGCTACAATAAAATTAGCATTTGGTATAGAACGCTAAGGTAAAAATACTATTATTTTTTAATTATTAAAATAAGATCAAAAGTAAATCTTAAATTCTATCTCTTTTTTTACTAAGATTAACTCATTTTAAAATCGCTTCCGGTATTTCTTTCGGAACACGTTTACAAAGGATCCAATAGAGGATATTAATAGATAGAGTTTCTAATTTCTGAGAATAAGTAAAAAATATTTTCATTATGGTTATAATTATTTAAGATGAAAATGATGTCTTAAAATTAAATATAGTATAATCACTTCTCTCTGGCAAACGTTCGAATAATGGTTTAATTCTTTCTGTAATTATATTAAACCATTTATTATTAAGCTTATGATATGTATCCATATCTTCTTTTGTTTCCCAAAAAGTTAATGCTATAGTTTCTTGTAAATCATCTGAGCTATTCATTATTATAAAACCCTTGAATCCTTTAATTTGATTTTCATATTCATTGAAAAAATTTGCAAGTATCTTTATTCCTTCTTCTCTTTTATCTGGTTTAAACCTTGCCTTGTTGTGTTTGATATACTTGAATCCACCCATCATTATCTTATAGTTTAATATCCCTCTTTATAATTACTAAATCTTTTGGTATTGTGGTTGAAAGAAAATTGTCTACCTCATTCGGTAATAAATAAGCGTTTCTTTAATTATTTTTATTAATATTTAGTTTTTCTATTGCTTCTAATATTTTCAATTAGTTTTTAATTTTTGATAATTTTGCAGTACATCAAATAAATGTACATAAGTTACAGATTTATATGATTAAGAGTAGCCGAAAATTAAATGTAAAGTAATAGTAGTTTATAAATATACTTTTATTTTAGCACTGCTAGTTTACCAACAAAGACAATATTCCTTTTTAATGTCAAAGTCACGTGAATTTCTTCAAAAAATATTGAAGTAATTGCTAAATCTTCTTTTCATCACTAACTTCTAATATAGTCATTCTTCTTTGATTAAGAGTAAAACAAAATCATATAACTATTAAATCATATATTGACAATAATAAAATATGTCATCTCATCATCCAGGGGCTTATCAATGTGAAGCATGTGACGTGGATTTTAGTTCCGAAGAAGAATTTGAGAAACATAGAAAAAAAGAACATAGCAGTGACAGTATTAGTAATAGTTAAAAAATAAATTGTAAAATGTTGTTAAAAGAATAGAATAGCGACATGAACTTCTAACAATTAATCTCTTTTTTATTTATGAACACTCCTATTATGTTTCTAATAAAAATAATATACACTTCTCTTCTTAATACTATTTTTATTGGATAACAAAGTGCTTCTATTGATAAATAAATTGTTTCACATTAAAAAATACTATCATGACGCAAAATGATAATGAAAAAATATATAATTGTCAATGCGGAGCCGCTTTTGCAACATTGAAAGAGTTAGACAAGCATAATCACGAAGCACATTAAAGTCAACTAAATCTTATTTTTCTTTTATTAGATTATTTAAATTAGAGAATTAAGTTTTATTTCTTCTTACTCAAAGGTTTGAATGTTGAT
>DASQLB010000348.1:0-4189 GCA_035630235.1 Nitrososphaeraceae archaeon
TAATTGATATATGATATTAATTCAAAAAACATACGTACCAAGGATGACTATAGCCTTAATTTCTATCTTGGCTGTTTTAATTGTGATTAGCACTATTCATGCTAATATTATTGTTAATGCTCAATTAGATTCTACATATGCATTAAATAATACTTTATTTGTTAGCGGGTCTGCTACTGCAAATACAAAAACCGATAAAGTTACTGTATCATTAGGTGTAGAAACAGCTGATAAAACAGCTGAAAAAGCGTTGCTATCAAATTCTAATTTGATGAATACAGTTATAGACGCATTAAAAGCATCGGGCCTCCAACAAAATGAAACGAGTACTTCCTCATTTTCTATAAAACCCAATTACAATTATTCCAAGTATGGAGATGGAGGAAATTTAATGGGATTTACGGTATCCAATTTAATTCATATAGAGAGTTCAAATATTAACAGTGTTTCACAATGGATAGATACTGCAGTACAAGCTGGTGCCAATATCGTTAATGATATTTACTTTAGCGTATCTGAAGAAAAGTTACAAAAAATAAAAAATGTTTTGCTAAAAGAAGCAGTCGCAAATGCTAAGACGAAAGCAGATATTGTTGCTGGTGCTGCTGGAATAAATGTAGGTGGAATAAAGTCGATAATGGTTGAGGAAATAGGGTTTCCTCCAGTGCCTGGACCTTTATACTCCAAATCTGTTAGTTCAGATGAGGTATCCTCAACTCCTATTCTAGCCGGAGAACAAGAGGTTTCCACGAAAGTAAGTATTGTTTACATGATGGGTAGGTAATAAATCTTATTTTTTAATGATACTCTTCCATTGATAACGTTACGAAAATTCAGTAATTATTTATCATCACCATTTTTTAAATCTATGTCAATACTTTTACCTAATTAATTTATAAAAATAAAAATTATCTGTTAATTCAATTATGAATTAATTTTTTCTTCATTCAATACGGATTAGGAATTTATGATAATGTGTCTTGATATTGGTAAATATAGAAATTTATATTGAAATTAATAAATCAAAAATTATTTACATAAAAAAAGTATTGATTTCTATTAGACTGATCTGAAATATTTTTCTAATGTCTCATGTATTTTTAGCGCATCATACTACGACATTCTTGTGCACATTGTCTGCACATGTCTGCACATTGCTTACAAATTTCCATTTTTCCACCCATCTTTTCACATTCCATTGCACATGCTTCGCACATATCTGCACACATATTGCACATTTGTTTTACGTACTCGCTACCTCTGGCCATCATCATAGAAGCCATTCTGCACATGTCTGCACAATCACGACACATCATCATACAGCGTCCCATCATTCCTGCCATCTCTGTATTTGACATACATTCTGTACAACAGGCCTCACAACATTCTGCACAATTGTTACATGCATCTATACAAGTTTGGTATTGTTGATTTTTTAAAATTGAAGTATTCATATTATCAGTTATATCTATGTACTATATAACGATTGTGTCAAAAAATGTAATATATATGTAAATATAGCATATATTTAGTATAAATTACATATTTAATTAAATTATATGCAAATTCTGCATAATTAAATGTGCAGATTTTGCGTATAATTTAAAATACCACTATCAAGTTAAAGACAAATACATGAAAAATAATTTTTCAAATGTTCTGCTTTGCATATACTTTTAAAAATTTACATATTTCCCAAGGATAATAAACAAACACTTTACATTATTATTGATAACAAAAATGTCAAATGGAGTATTCAGAGAAATAGAAAGGCTAATAGAATATATTCCAATTGAGATAGACACTTACGGAATAGGAAAACTAGCTACTAATACATTTATAGATTCTAGATATAACTTTCAAGATATAGATAGAATTGCAACAAGATTAGGGATTCTAGAAGTATGTAGAAATACAGTTAGCGCGAGAGACATCATAAAACTTTTGAATAAATTTCTCAAAGATGCAGAGATTGAAGAACTAGTAGAGCCCCAGACGTTATAGAGAAATACAAATCAGTGTCTCTGGTCTTCCATTGAAAAGTTTGTTATTTGATTTTTGTTTATCAGCGTTAGTAGGTGATACTTTTGATGCCAAATTATTCCTTACACATTCATTATATCTTACTGGACTCCGCAGACAATTAGTTATTTTGCTTTCTTCTGTAATAAATGATTCAGCGCTTGTGAAAATGATAATGACGTTAGAGAGATGCTGACACTTCTTGCATTACTTTCTGAACCAAACAATATTGATGTTTATTTTGATATTAACAACGATGGATTTAATAGAAGATACAATACGTATTTAAAAGAAATAGGTAAACTATCAAAATATAATAATAATAATAATAATACACCTCTAGCTAAAATTAACCAAGTTAAAAAAGTACAAAAATAACAATAGAATATTCTATTATTTGCTATAATCATCAAGATAGAAATCAAATCTAAATGAATTCTTTATTTATATTAAAAGAAAGTTAGATTGGTGTAATTAGCATATTCTTGTTAAAAAGAAAAAAAGGGAACTCAAATAAATTTGGATTCCAAACTAGATTTTACACAAAACATTATAGAAATACTAAAGAAGAGTAAAATATCAATAAAAACCTACAACAATAAAATAGTGAATCGACTTTATCTTTCACGTGTTAATGCATTAAAATGGGTTTTAGAACAGAGTACTCATAATAACGATTTAGATAAACTTAAGAGGATAATTTTAATTAAAATTCAAAAATTAAAGAAGGAAAAGAAAAAAGTGATATATCGTATAGAAACTATTAGAATTATAGAGGAAATTGATAATTTAGAATTTTGTTTGAATGCAATAGTTAGTTCAAGATATTAATAAAAAAATTACCTCGAATAAATAAGTCTTGTTCATCTTTTTCAAGTTATTTATGTGAGTATAGTGTACTGTATACAGCAGTTTACAACTTGATAAGCCGCAATTAGAATGTGAGAATTTTTTATATAAGATAGATTTACTATTCTTGTGTTAGCAATATTTTATAATTTTCTGTGGTTTACTAATAACAGGCATAAATCTCCTATTCTTGTATTTTTTTGCATCTTTGCAATCAATTATATATTTTATGTTTCTATATAATGGTATGCAAGAATATTGTCATCAATAAGTATGAAAAAATGAACCAAATTTGAATCCAACCATCTTACTTAAGTTAGTAGGTAATTCACTGACATCTCATGTTCATCATCTGGAAGCCTACTAACTTGAGTAGTTTTAAAATAATAAACTATTAATCAAATGTAGAGTTCTAAATAAGAGTAAACGAGAATGAAAAGATAACTATTATTAGATGTCTACAATTCATAGGCAAATTTTGCATTCTCATTTCAGAAACTGCATGTTTTATAATAATTATATAGAACAAAAACATATAAGTTAATAATGTTATATGATGTAGCTGAAAAAAGTTCTATCAAAATGGTATTAAAATGGGTATTTAGTGGTTTCAGTATATAATTTATTAGTATGTTAATTTTAATATTAGTTCATTATGGAATGACAGGTGCACCTTCGGAAACATCAGCAGAATATTGTACAAAATATGGATTTTTAGCATCTCCTGATTGTTGGTAAATATCATTTAAAGACAAGCCACTTAGAATATACATATCAAAGGATAAATGGAATGATGCTAAGCATACTGTTAAAGATGGCATAGTAAAGAAACTTTCTGCTGCTAAACAAAATTTAAGTATTGATAAAGATATTGCTGCTGGAATATACATTTATGCTTTGGAAGAATTTGGAAAATTGTTGTTGTGGAAAGATTGCAAAAAAGTGGATGGAAGATATATAATAAAATACAGAAATGAATTTGTTTACTTATTGCAGAAACTGAAGCTAGATTAGGAATTTTTTATGTTGATTTTTTCGATTTACAAAATAATAAAGATAAATACGATATAATGAAAATTCCAAATGTAAATGATAATAAGCTAAAAGATGCTATCAATGAATTGAAAATATCGTCAATAATTTTGAATTATAATCTATCTATATCATGACATTTATTATGACAGTTTAGCTTTATTACAAATACAATCAATGCAAGTTCAGGTATTCAAAATATCTATTTAATTATATTATACATATAAACACATCCTTTCTGAATGTATCTATCAAATTATTGCTGTAAAAATTCTATCATTTTTGT
>DASQLB010000349.1:0-3751 GCA_035630235.1 Nitrososphaeraceae archaeon
GTAAACATTTTGCAGTAGTTCTACGTTTTCCTCTAATTTCAACAACATCACCAGTAGAAACTGTTAAAGAATCCATTGTATCGTAATCAATTCGTGCTATACCTCTACCAACATCACGAGTATAAGCTTCCAGCACTTTTAGTGACGTATTGCTTCCAGCTCCTGGGGGGCCAGCACTATTACTACCACCAGTACCACTACCACCACTACTGCTGCCGCTGCCACTACCGCCGCTACCACTAATGTTGCCACTACTATTACTATTACTACTGCTACTACTACTATTACTAGGCAAACTACTGTTCACTTGTATAACTTAGGTAAAGTGACTACATATACTTTGTTTCTATTGTTATGTGAATTATAAAAAAATACTCAACTAATCAAATGTAATTGCACCATTATAATTAAAATCTATTAAAATAGAATTTAGTTAAAGTTTTATTTAATAATAAGTTAAAGCATTTTTATTGGATACATTACAAGTTTTATTTATTATATTATTAACATTTTGGTTCTCAACTATTCCTGTTGCATTCCTTACTATGACACGATTCATTAGGAACAGGAAGATATTTGTTGAAAAGGATCTGCGTAGAATTCATAATGATCCCACTATTATTTTTCAAATTACTACTAGGTCTGCAACTAAAATAACAGTTGTAGAAAGAGGCATTTATTCGATTATAAATGCAGCAATAAAAATCAATTATTCTAATTATAAAATTTCAATTGTAACTGAAGATGAAAACGATAAACAAAAATTTCATCATTTAAAGAATTGTGAAATAGTTACGGTAGAGAAAAAATATAATACAAATGCTATTAAAAAATCCAGAGCATTACAATTTGCTGTAGAATACAGAAGGAAAACAGGAGAAAATACTAACAAATTTTGGATATTTCATATGGATGACGAGAGTTATGTTACTAATCAAACTTTACTTTCATTATTAAAATATATTAGAGAGGACAAAGGAATTGCATCAGAGGGTCCTATTGTATATCCATTGAAATTTGAATTAGCGAATCCAATTACCGCACTAGCAGAATCAGTTAGACCATTTGGATGTTATGATTGCGTATCTCAAATGAGGAATCCTCCTCCTCTTCATATGCATGGAAGTAATTTGCTCGTTCGATCAGATGCCGAGGATTCTATTGGATGGAATTTTGGCTCAACTTTAGCAGAGGATCAGCTTTTTGGGTACAAACTCTATGAGAAATATGGAAAAAAAGCATTGGGATGGCATGGAGGTATTTTATTAGAACAACCTCCTCTAAATATTAAAGATCATTTCATGCAAAGAAGAAGATGGATCCTAGGATCATTACAGAATATCAATAAATTTCCTTTTTGGCATCGGTTCAAAATTGCATTTAAGTTGACTAGTTATTTTATGGGTTTCATCTCAGGAATAGCGTCTGCAATAGTATATGTTATAACATTTATGTCAATGCTACCTACATCTATTCAGATACTAGTCGATCAAAATATATCTAATCCACTTATTTGGGCACAATATATTACTTCTTCATTTTTCCCATCTTCTTTTCCTGATATTACATTAAAAATAAATGAAA
Source organism: Nitrososphaeraceae archaeon (assembly GCA_035630235.1). Taxonomy (GTDB): domain Archaea; phylum Thermoproteota; class Nitrososphaeria; order Nitrososphaerales; family Nitrososphaeraceae; genus TH1177. Next base: position 1,585 of record DASQLB010000349.1, read on the forward strand.
TGGCAAGTAATCACAGTATCTATCCTATCGATATAGGTCCTATTTCTATTCTACTGCTTTTTCCCTATATAATGTGGTTATTATCTTATCAAATAGGGCTATTTCTAAACTTGAAGCATAATAAAAAATATCCTTTATCAAAAAAAATAATTTTACACATCCAAGCAGTATTTCTATCTCTAGTATTAGGAATTATAGAGACATTTCCTGCATTTTATGCGATTATTGAATATTACTGGAGAAATAGGTTGAATGCTATAAAGAAAATTCATAATTATGATTTTTATGTAATAAACAAATAACAAAAATATACAAGATAACTATATTAATATAATAATAGCATAATTGAACTTTATAAAAGTTAATCATAGACTTATAAAATCAAAGAGAAATACCCTAATCGTATTTTATTTTAGTGTGTCAATGATGCTGCTAATAACTTCATATGGTGGATATCAGAGTGCAACTAATTTTATGACAAAAGGAAAAATAACAATAGGAGATATCTTGGTAGAAACAGAGTTTCCGTTTAAAGGTACTATTAAACTAGTAACCTACTTGATGGTTTTTTCCTTGATATCTTGGTTTACTTCTATTAAAATTTATGAGGATTCAATTAAAAATCTCAAAGTTAGAATAAAAACACTTATTCAAATAATTAGTATCATTGCCGCTACAATAACTATTTACGAGTTAGTTTACAATTTTATAGTATGGAATTCCCTTATTACAAGCAACCTTTTTAATAATATTTTTGATCCTAATATTGAAAAAATAAATTATCCAATCCCTGAAATCCCATGGAATTTATACTTTGCAACTCAAATGCTATTGGCTGCAGTCATAATAACTATTCATAGCATGTATGTTATGACAAAATCAAAAAAACAATAATAGCACAACTTTACTCATTTAGATAAAATGGTTCTTATAATTACATTTATAACGTTATAATATAGAAGGTTTTTAATGACCGTTTATATCTTTAATATAATGGCAAAGTCATATAGTAAATTTAATGACATAAATAAATTATCCGTAGTATGTGGACAAGCCCTTCTTATTTTGTTTTTGATTAGTTTTTTATATTTTCATAATAATGTTTATGCACAATTAGAAACAGCTGAAAATGCTGAAAGTATTCAGGTTATAAAGGATCCAGAAAAAGAAGTGCCATCATTAAATGTGATTTTAGGAGATCAAGAAGTTGAAATGGACCCTTTTATGTATTCTCAAATTAACTTTACTAACAAGTTAAAAGAATCAAAATCAAATGTATCCGAAGACAATATTGTGACCAAAATAAACCCTGCCAACTTATATGAAACCCAAAGTGATATAGATACAAAACTAACTTTAAAACATGGAGATAAAATAACTTTATCTTATGAAAAAGAACCTTTGACAATAAAGGCATATCTAATAGATTATGATACTGAAGATGAGACTGAGATATATCCCATTAAACAAATAGATCTTTCTACTTTTAGTATTCCAACGAATTCTCCATCTGGTTTGAAAAGTTTAGAAATAAGATCCTTTTTTGATAATAATGAACAAATAACATACACAACCCCTGTATTTATAGAAAGTAATACGCCTGAAACAACACCCCAGAATGTCAATGATGATAATGAAGAATGAAATGATGATAACGCAAATTCTGAAGACTAATAAAATTAACTACCTCTTTCTTGCAACAGGTTATATTTATATTTCACATTAGAAAATGAAGGATTTAGTAGGACGAATCATAGACTGTAGAAGAAAAAAAATGTAAAAACGTAAGGTTCTAGAATAGTTTAATATAACTTCTAGTAGGCAAAAATACAGTTAATGAAAGTGACTGTGATTAATATAATGATTTTTGATTCAATAGTATTATCAACAATTCATCATATTAATTCTTGGTTTCGATCATTAATAGCGATACTATACAAATAAAAGAAATATTAGTAAGCCTGTTTTTTTAATCCAGTAACTTTTAACTTTTAAAATGTTTTTTATAAAAAAATTATAGTAAAATAGTTCATCTTCTCAAAAGTTATATTGCTTGATTATAATTGAAAATAAAATTTTCTTATAGAAAAAAAGGGAACAACTAGGGCTAAATTCAGACCTGAAAATAGCAATGGTTGAAGAGGAAACGGTCTCATTGATATAACTG
>DASQLB010000350.1:0-14948 GCA_035630235.1 Nitrososphaeraceae archaeon
ATATTGATTTTATCCTAACCGATAATGAAGTTGAAGCATTTCTTTTGGAATCAAATTTGATTAAAAGATATAGACCAGTTTTTAATATTGAGTTAAAAGATCAGCAAAGATACACATATTTAAAAATTACAGAAGAAAAATTTCCCAGATTATTGGTTGCTAGAAGAAATAGGAGAGGAGATTTTCAAGGTCCTAAAGGAGATGTTATTGGTCCATTTGTCTACGGAAGTTCAAGATTTCTCTCGTTAGGGATTCTGAGAAAATTATTCAAGGTAAGAATATGCACTAGACTCCCAAAAAAACCTTGTTTAGAATACTTTATTCATAATTGTGATGCACCGTGTATTAATAACATCAGTGAAGAAAAATATTTAGAAAATATTAAATTATTAAAAGATATCCTTAATAAAAAAAATGGTTTAGAAAACTTTATTGCAAATTTAAAAACTGAAATGAATGTAGAGTCAAAGAAACAGAACTATGAACGAGCAAAAGAAATTCGTGATACGCTAAAAACTATAGAGCCTTTATTAATCAATCAAAAAATGGATTTAAAAAATAGAAGAAACGAAGAATACATAGGTATCAAAACAGATATTTTATCAGGGGTTTCTCATATTCTCATCTTTAAAAGAGTTAATGGAGTAATAAGTGACCAAAAAAAATATTATTATGAATTAATTGGTGACAATAATTTCTCTACGTTTTTACTTCAATATTATACAACATCATCTCAAATTCCCTACAAGATCTATGTAAACGAAATTCCTGAATCAAAGAGAACTCTAGAAGTAGCCTTAGAAAAATTATCCAACCATAGGGTTAAGATTATAAAGGTTACATATTCGGTTAACAATGAAAAAAAAGATTTAATGAATTTAATCTTAAAGAATTTATCAATTCAAATTGAAGGAAAATACAATCAATCCGTTATAGAACTAAAAAACACTCTTAATTTAAAGGAATTTCCTTTCATCATTGACTGTTTTGATGTATCAAATTTTGGGACATCATTTGCAGTTGGGGCATGCGTAAGGTTTGTTAATGGATATCCCTATAAGAATGGATACAGGAGATTTAAAATAAAGACATTACAGTCCAAACAGGATGATTATTCAATGATCAAAGAAATAGTACACCGAAAATATATGTTACATAAAAGTTCGATAGATGCTGAAAAAATAAATAATGATAATAATAATATTAACTCTTACATTAATAACAATAATAATAAAATAGATACGTCATTTCCAAATCTCATAGTGATTGATGGAGGAAAAGGCCAGCTTACCACAGCAGAATTTGTCTTAAAAAAAATGTGTTTGAAGATACCAATTATTTCTTTAGCAAAAGAAAATGAAGAAATATACACGATTAACTCTAGAGAACCTTTGCAAATTTCAAAGAAGAGTACTGCATTGCATTTACTTCAATCTTTAAGAGATGAGGCACACAGATTTGGTTTGGCTTATAATATAAAATTGAGAGCAATAAATTAAAATAATGTTCATTAATCATCTACAAAAAATTTATTGGATAAAATAATCAATAGTTCATAATCTCTAAAAAACTTAATGGAAGAGAATTAACAAATATAATCAGGAAAAAGATAATTATCCATTTATTATATCCAAACTTGAAATGCATATTCCTCGAATAATAATAGCTGGGACTAGCAGTGGAGTAGGAAAAACCTCAATAACTTTAGGAATTCTTTATCTACTAAAAAATCTTGGCTTTAAAATTCAATCTTTTAAAATAGGTCCAGACTTTATCGATCCCTCATATCATGAGTTTGTTACTAATACTCCTTCTTATAATCTTGATTCATGGTTAATGGGTAAAAAAGGAGTAATCAATACATTTGAGAAATATACGACAGGAAAAGATATAGCAGTTATTGAAGGAGTAATGGGTTTATTTGATGGGGCTGGAGGTAAAAATGATTTTGCGAGTACCGCCCAAATAGCGAAAATATTAAATTCTCCAATAATATTGGTAATCGATGCAAGTAAAGCTGCAAGATCAATAGCTGCTATTGCTTATGGATTTTTGAATTTTGAGAAAGGATTAAAAATAAAAGGAATTATTCTTAATAAAATATCGAGCAACAGGCATTTTCATTTTATTAAAGATGCTTTCGACACCAAAATAAAAATTCCAATAGTGGGTGTCATGTATAAAAAAAACGAATTAATTTTTTCAGAAAGACATTTGGGATTAATTCCTAGGGAAGAATTAGGAAATAAAAAACGAAGAGAGGTAATAGATTCTGCCCGGATCATATCAGAATCTTTAGATGCTGAAAAAATTATTAGTTTAATTAGACATTTAAAAAATGAAAAAGTTACAAAGAAAAAAAATATTAATGATAAAGAACAAAATACCCATACTATTAAAATTGCAGTTGCTTTAGACGCGTCCTTTAACTTTTATTACAAAGAAAATTTGGACATGTTACAAAAAAAAGGAGCGCAACTTGTTTTTTTTAGTCCTTTAAATGATGTTAGGTTACCTGAAGAAGTGGATGGAATTATGATAGGCGGTGGATTTCCCGAAATATTAGCGAGAAATTTGAGTAAGAATCAATCTATGATTAAGGCTATTAAAAAATTAGCTGAAGACGAGGTGCCGATATATGCTGAATGTGGAGGTTTAATGTACCTCTCTAGATCGATAAGAGAAGGACCTTGTAGATATAATAAAAAGAAAATTCTGGAATCAAAAACAAATTATACTAAGACTTATAAAATGATTGGCTTAATAGACGCTCTTACAGAAATGAGAGATCAATTAACTCTCAACTACACACAAGGAAGAGTAATCAATGAATCAATTTTTGGAGATTTTGATAGATTTAGGGGCCATGAATTTCATTTTTCTATGATGGAAAATATTTCTAACGACTCTAAATTTTCATATTATTTAAATAAAGGAAAAGGAATTACAAATCAAAAAGATGGTATTGTAGTTTATAATACGCTTGCGTCGTATACCCATCTTCATTTTTCCAATACGAAATTGCCAGAACGATTTATTCTAAAGTGTAAAAATATTTCAAGAAAATAAAAATCACCTTCGGGCTTAAATTTATTTAGTGATAAATTTAAATTTATTCAATCTTAACAATAGAGGGAATTAGTTATTGAAAGCCTTAAAATTATTCTCTGATAAAACAATATCATTAGTTGAGATTGATGAACCAAATATACAAGACAAAGAAATATTAATAAACTTAGGGTCGTGTGGAATTTGTGGATCGGATATCCGAAATGTTTTTGCTGATTCTTGCAAACCAACTTCAAAGTTAGGACATGAGATAACTGGAACAATTGTTAAAGTTGGTAAAGGTTATGATGGAAAACACTATGAAGGAAAGCGAATTTTTGTAAATCATCACGCTCCTTGTAATAGTTGTTATTATTGCACCCGTGGCAATGAAACAATGTGTGATAAATTTACTGATAATATCTTTCCATGTGGTATATCAGAGAAAATTATTCTTTCAGAATGGATTGTCAATAATCAGAGTATATTTGAACTTCCTGATTCAATGAGCTTTGAAGAAGGGTCAATGATTGAACCTCTTGCTTGTTGTATTCGAGGATGGAACAAAATATCTTTTGTGAAAGGCGATTCAGTATTAATATTTGGGATCGGACCAATCGGTATTCTCCATGCCATGTTAGCTAAACTGTATGGTGCTTCAGCCATATATTGTATTGATATAAATCAAAATAAAGTTGACTTTTGTAAAAAGATAAACCTGGGAATATGTATAAATGGACTGACATCAGATATTGATAATTTAGTTAATTTGAATGACAAACTTCGTCCTGATTTAATCATTATTGCTACTTCGGATATGAGTGTTTTATGTAAATCACTTGATATCATAAGAAAAGGAGGAACTATCTTACTTTTTGGAGAACCACAAAAAGAGGTCGATGTTAATGTAGATCTTGGTAAACTTTACTCAAAAGAAGTGAAAATTATAACAACCTATGCCGCTACTAATAAGGAAATAAACGAAGCATTACAAATGATAACGAAAATGGAAATTGATGTAAATAAATTAATAACACACAGGTACAGTATCGCAGACTCTAAAGATGCCTTTGAAAAAGTACATGGTAGAAATGATGTTATAAAAGCCGTTATAATAAATAGATGATACCTAGTAAGTTTATACTGAAATTGAAGATAAAATAATTTTTTATTATTCTACTTTTATTCCTTTCCAAAATGCTACATAGTCTTTTATATTTCTAGCTTTGTCTAAAGGTTCTGGATAATACCACGCTGAATCTTGATTAATATCATCATTTACTTTGATTGTATAATAACTCGCCATCCCTTTCCATCCGCACCTTGTATGGGTTTGACTAACTGTAAAAAATTTTCTATTAATTGATTCAGGAGGAAAATAATGATTACCTTCAATACTTACGGTCAAATCACTTTCAGCCAAAATTACATCTTTCCAAATTGCTTTCATATTTATATTAAAATAGATTCTCCATTAAAAGATTACTTGACGGAATCTTAACAATATCGCAATATCTGTAAATAAATTATTGTGAAATAGTTAGATATTTTATTTAAATAATTGTTAATTTATCCAGTTTATTAATTATCTAAAGTTATATTATTATCGCTCGATGGTTTTTTTCAATGCTTCGTTCATTTTATTAAAACTTGCGACAATATCATCTTCCATTTTTCTAGGAGTAAACCTGACACCAATTCCAGAGAATATTTCTTTATTCACAAATTTGACTTTATTGTCAGAAATTTTTTCGATTAGGAATACTCTCTCACCTGAAAAAACCTGAGAGAAAAGAAATTTTCCTTTCCATCGTAATTCTTGGTTTGGAATGATTTTAATAATTTTCGGATGATATACTCTATTCTTTCCGCCTACAGTCTGGAGATTAATTTCTAACTGATTTCCAATTAAAGGCTCTCCTTTTATTTCTTGAAGTATAGGATTCCATTGATAATAATTTTTAAAATCGGTAAGTACATTCCACAATATCTCAGGGCTTGAATTTATTTGTATTTCGGTGGTAAGCTCTTTCAATATCTAAATCAGTAATCATCTTAGCTTTTAAGATTTGCTTATCTTTAAATTAGAATGGAAGGCAAATACTATTTAAATTTATTTAAGTATAATAACATTAATGCATTTATTATCGAAGAAGCTACAGAACTTCCTCCTTTTCTACCAATGTTAGTAATATGTGGAATTCTAGTTTTGGAGAGTTCTATTTTTGACTCAATTGCAGAAACAAATCCTACAGGGACTCCAATTACTAACGAAGGTATTGTTAACTTCTCATTAACCATTCGAATAACTTCATGTAGTGCGGTTGGAGCATTCCCAATTACGATAATTCCTCCGTGCATTTCTTGTACTAAATTCCGCATGGCCATTTCAGCCCGTGTTTTGTTTAGTCTCTTAGCTTCACAAATAATATTACCATCAGATATGTTGCAAATACATTTTGCGTTAAGTTTATTAAGTGAATTTTTTGAAATGCCAGCACGTACCATTTCTACATCAGTAATTATATTACCTTTATTTTCAATCGCCTGAAAACCAGATAGAACTGCATCATGGTTAAACAATAGTTTTTGTTTGCCAGCAAAATCAAAATCTGCAGTGGCATGAATGACACGTCTAACAATTTCCCATTCAAATTCCTTATTATAGGTGTGCTTTCCAATTTCATCTTCGATTATGTCAAAGCTATTTTTTTCAATACCAAAGGATTTACTCGACATCGATCTAGTATCAGGATTCTCAATCATTTCTTTCATAAACAATTCGTTTTTCAGCTTCATCAGCTCGCCGTAAAATAAGGTTTATCATATTAACATCAACTCCAATGTGATCTGCGATATGAATATTAGTAAAGGAATGGCTTTTCAATGCTGTTTTAACTTCATTTATTACGTCATGTTTAATATGTATACCTTTGTGTAAGAAATAAGGCATTATTAAAACAATTTTGGGGTTTTTTTTGATAACAGAATTAATACCTTCTTGTATGGTCGGTCCCGCTAGTTCGAGAAAACAATATTCAACATTTCTATAAGATTGTTTTATATCATTAATTGTAAAAATAAAAGCTTCAGTTGCTCTTCTGTCTGAACTCCCATGACCAATAACCAGAACATCACACTCTTTATCTTTAAGTTGAATGTCATTAAGTAATTTTAATTTGGTTAATCTATTGATTATTACAAACTTGAGAACGTCAGAATAACAAAGAGGTTTTGTGATAACTAATTTTACTTGTTTTTCCTTAGAAATGGCCGCAGTCTTTTTAACCGCATCTTTTAATTTCATTCCAGGATAGAGAAAATAAGGCATTACAGTTATCAAATCAACATTTTCTTTTATACAATTTCTAATTCCTTCATCAATATATGGTGGAATGACTTCCAAGAAACAGAAATTTGAATAGATATAGCCTCCTTTTTCTTTAGCTTGATTTGATATCTTTAATAATTCATCCTGCACCTCCAGTTCTTTACTTCCTCTATCTATTATCAAAAGTGCCTTTCTCATTAGTAATTCACCCTACATACAGAAATTGTTAAATTGGGAGGAAATTTTTGTTTTGGGATAAGTAAGGTCCCTTGGGAAAGTAATATTGATGAAGCTTCAGACACACTGGCTACACCCTCGAATTTTCTAACTGTATCAGAAGGATTTGGTACCGAAACCCGTTCTAGTTCTTCTTTTTCAAAAAGATACAGAGGAATATTGAAGTCTTTTGAGAATTCATCCAATCCCTTTACCGGAATTTTTTTTTTAATTGAAGAAAGACTTTTAATTGAAGCAAAGCTCAAATCATTTTTAGAGAAAATCGACTTAATACCATTTACAATATCTTCTTTTGTTGTGTCCCAATGGATTCCTATGCCAATTACTAAAGTTTTTGGTCTATATATAACTGATTTTGCAAGGATCGCATTATCAGTAATGATTTTATCTGTAATAATCAAGCCTCCTTTATATGAATCCTCCTTGATATTTTCAATATTTTTAATCATAACAACATTGGAAGGTAGGTTCTTAAGATCCCACCAAGTACGCTCACCTACATCTTGGAAGAGTGCTATTTTTTCCTCGTTAACCATATATGCACTTATTTTTGTAACATTTTCAAAGGTATCTATAATCCAACCTAATTCGTTACCAATTAAATCTACGCTAATTGTTTTATTTACGTCAGCAGCGGTAGTTATTACGGGTAGAGAATTTAGAAAACTAGCTATATATCTAGACAAGGCATTGGCTCCTCCTAGATGTCCAGATAAAGTACTAATGACAAAAGTGGCTTTATCATCAATAACCAACACAGCTGGATCTGTTTTTTTATCCACTAGAAGTTTTGAAATTAATCTTATTACTGCTCCTAAAGAAAAAATACAAATCAAAGCATCATATGAATGGAATAGATCTTCTATTTTTTTTTGAGTAGATTCTTTAAACCAAATAATATTAGAATCCTCATTGTAAAACTTGTAAGGAACAAATATTTCTGCATTAATAATATTTTTTTTGATAAGTTCAGATATCTTTATACCATTTTTAGTTATAGCTAGAACTGCAATCTTCTCTTTCAACCGTTAAAGTTATCAAATAGTCAAAATTAATCCTTTGCATATATTAATCAATAAAGATCTGATAAATAAATAAAGGATCCAAATTATTGTAGAACAAAATTAAGTAAAGGGCTTATAAAAACATATTTTCAAGTGTGTTTGAATTTAATAGACCCATTATGGATATTTTCCTATTATTTTACCTTCAAACGAGAACATAATAACCTCAATTTCCATAGATTTATTTGAATGATTATACATTTCTATGTAAACTTGCTTGCAAATTAAGTCAAAAAAATTTTGAATATTGTTTTGGATTATTATTTCAGAAACATGTCTTGCAGTATTGGCTTTTTTTATATCATTGATAATACTTTCTGAATTAACACATATTGATGCTAAATTAGCCAAATAATCCATACTGATATGAGAACCACGTACATGAGTTTGTTTGATTCCCATAGCCATTTTAGTTAGCTTTCCTATAAATCCAGCTATAATTATTTTTTTTAAGTTTCTATTTGAACACTGTTTAATAGTATATCCAGAGAAATCACCCATTTGAACAAAGGCATATTCAGGAAGAGATTTATAAATATTTTTTATATAGTCTTCACTTCTTCCACCAGTAGTCAGAACTACAACAGTAGTACCAAGTGATATGGCAACATCTAAACCTTGTCTAATTGACGCTGCAAATGAAGCAGTAGAATAAGGAAATACTATTCCGGTTGTTCCCAAAATAGATATACCTCCTACTATCCCTAATCTTGGATTATCAGTTTTTTTTGCTAATTCGATTCCTTTAGGTACAGATACAATAACTTTAATGCCTTTATCTCCTAGTATAGATTTTGCTATATCAAGTACTACTTGCTCGATCATTTGTTTCGGAACAGGATTGATTGCAGCTTGACCTATTTCTAATCCTAGTCCTGGCCTAGTAACTCTTCCTACTCCGAGTCCTCCATCAATCTCGATTTGACCTTTTTCATTGGTGAAAGTAACAGTCGAGCAAATTTCAGCTCCATGTGTAACGTCAGGGTCATCTCCTCCATCTTTTATAACTGAACTAGTAACGGATTGATTATTTTGGGAATATTTAATCCATGCAATTTTCAGTTTTGCAATTTTACCTTTAGGAAGAATGACTTCGACTGTATTATGTGTTTGAGAAAAAATAAGCGATAATAATGCCGCTTTAGTCGCTGCAGAAGCAGAGGTCCCAGTAGAATATCCAGTTCTTAACAATCCTTTTTTACGCTTTTCTAAAATTTCCAATGAAAGCTCACTCTCCGCTTCCATTTCTGCCAATTTCAGATCATCTTCCTTAGTATTGTTATCAATCTTTAAGTTAGAATCAACAGACATATTATTCCCCAGAATTTGATTACTAGTATTTTATATTTAAGCTATAAATTCGCGGTTTTAGAATGGAAACGCTATACAGTTATAATATAGGTCACTCATCACTGAAGTAAAAATATTGAATTTGAAATCTTTAAATAAAGAGAAAGAAATTTTTCATATAATTAAGATAATGTGAAAAGAGTTGCCTTCGCTAAAAGATTGTGCTAGTATTGTAAAAAAATTAGAGAGCCTGGAATACAGAGTTCTGAAAATATTTGTTTCTTCTATCAAACACCATGAAATTATAACTAATTATAACATTATTTCTTATTCTAATCTACACAAAGATCGAGTAGATTATGCATTAGAGATTTTACTGAAATTAAAATTAATTGCTAAAACAGAAAAAGGTTTTAAATTGCTCACATCCGGATTGGACGTTTATGCTTTGAAAATATTGGTAGATTCAGGAATCATACTAGGAATTGGAAACTCACTTGGAATTGGCAAAGAATCCGATGTTGTTGCAGCTGTCTCCGATTTTGGCCAAAAAAGAGCTGTTAAATTCTTTAGAATAGGAAGAATAAGTTTCACAGATACTAAGAGAAAAAGATCTCTTGAAAAAAATAAAAATGTTAACAATTGGTTATTGATAAATATTGAAGCGGCTAAAAGAGAATACGATTTTTTAATAAAATTAAAATCAACTAAAATGAATATTGCAACACCTTATTTCAGATCTATGCATTCTATAGTAATGGATAGAATAGATGGAATACGCTTAATAGAAATGAAAAATTTGGAAAATCCTAGACAGATTTTTTATAAAGTATTTGAACAAATAAAAATTGCATACAAAGAAAATATTATCAATGGTGATTTGAGTGAGTATAATATTCTTTTAGACGGAAATAATGATGTTTGGATTATAGACTGGCCTCAAGCAGTCACTTTAGAACATCCAAATGCAGAATTCCTTATTAGAAGGGATCTTCGTAATATAATAAGGTATTTTACACGAAAATATGACCTTAACCTAGATGAGAATTCATGTTATGATGGTCTATTAAAATGACAATTAAATGTAGATCATTTTCTAAAAATCTGTATCCTATTTAAAAATATCAAAATCTTTATTTTAGTAAATGAGCCTTGTCAGTTTTTTCCCACGAAAATGATGGATCATTCCTACCAAAATGACCATACGCAGCAGTTTTTTTATAAATCGGCCTCTTCAACGATAAAGTTTCTATTATTTTAGAAGGACGCATATCAAAATTCTTTTTAACTTTATTCTCGATTTGTTCTTGGTCGATTCTACCAGTGCCAAATGTATCAACCATTACTGAAACAGGTTCAGCCATTCCAATAGCATAAGCAATTTGAACTTCGCACTTTCTGGCCAATTCTGCAGCTACGATATTTTTTGCGATATATCTAGCCATATAGCATGCAGATCTGTCTACCTTTGACGGATCTTTGCCAGAAAAAGCACCTCCTCCGTGTCGTCCCATACCACCATAAGTATCTATGATTATTTTTCTCCCTGTAAGGCCGGTATCAGCAGATGGTCCTCCTGAGACAAATCTTCCAGTAGGATTAATGATAAATTTGGTTTGACTATCTAACCATTCGGCACATGTTGGTTGGATAACCTTGTTAATTATTTCTTCGCGTAACTGGTCAAGTTCTATGTCTGGAGAGTGTTGAGTAGAGAGAACAACAGTATCAATCCGCTTAGGTATAAAATCTTCATACACTACCGAAACCTGAGATTTTCCATCTGGTCTTACCCACTCTAATTCTTTTCTTTTCCTTACATCGCTTAATTTCATACATAGTTTGTGAGCCATGATTATTGGTAATGGCATAAATTCTGGAGTTTCCTCGCTAGCATAGCCAAAGACTAATCCTTGATCACCTGCACCTTGATCTTTTATTTCCGTTGGAGTTACCCCAAGAGAAATATCATTACTCTGCTCATGAATAGAAGTAAAAACTGCACAGCTGTTACAGTCAAATCCAAAATCTGCTCGAGTATAACCTATTTCTCTGATGGTGTCTCTAACAACTTTTTGAACATTTACAGAACCCTTCGAAGTTACCTCTCCTGCAATAAATACAGTTCCCGTTGTTGTTAATGATTCAACCGCTACTCTAGAGTTAGCATCACGTGACAAAAATTCATCTAGTATTGAATCGGAAATTTGATCACACATCTTGTCTGGGTGACCCTCTGTAACACTTTCAGAGCTAAATAAATATCTAGAAACCATTTCTAAAAGGGTTTTATTCTTGTCTTTAAATTATAAATCTTTTATGAGTCGTATAAAAAGAACATTATTTCCTCTAATAACAACCTTGCCATAATTAGCCAGTAGGTCTGGACCTAAAAATTCCTCAGCATTAACAAGAATAAGATTCATGTACGAATCTACATTATTCATAACTCCTTTATATTCAATTTCACTTTTTAATCTCACTGCTACACGCTGGTTAAGAGATTTCTGCAATAAGGTTAATGGTCTCTTTGGTTGTTGAGAACTAGAATTAGCCGACAATGTCAATATATCACTTAGCAATTCATTTTCAGATGTAGCAGAATAAAAAGGTTCCTTTACGGTTAAATAATTATAGCAATAATTTTAATAAAGTTTATTGGATTTTCTATCTACAGGGTCGTCAAATTTAGACAAATTCCTTCTCGGAGGAATACGAACAGGGATAATTACTAATATCTTTGGAGAAAGTGGTTCAGGCAAAACTCAGTTTTGTTTTAGTATTTGTGCAAATTTGCTGAAAAAGAATACAGATTCCAAAATAATTTTTATTGATACCTCAGGTAATTTTAGACCAGAAAGAATTCTTGATATAACAAATAAACTTAATTTAAATAAAATACTGCATAATATACACTACATTCGACCGTATTCTATAAAAGATCAATTTGATGCCATTAAAAAAATTTATGAAATACAGCCAAAATTAGTCATTATTGATACTATTACTTCGCTCATAGCCATAGAAAGCAAAAATATATCTCGTCATTTAATTTTAATGAAATTTATTCATCAATTAGCACACATTGCCATAAATAATAATTGTGCTATAGTGACCACTAATATGGTAAGAAATATAATTTACGAAAATGGTGTTTATAAACCTATTAATAAAAATGACGAGCCACAAAAAAAAATAAAATTGCAACGAGAGTTTATGGAAAAATCCGTATCTCTTTCTATCCATATTAAATTACTATTTGAAATAATAAGCATATCGAATAATTTCTATAAAGTATCCTTCATTCAACCCTTAATTAATGATAGCACAATATTTCGAATAACTAAAGAAGGTGTATTATAAAGATATTATTTTATATTTGTAAGCCTTTGTACACATTCCAGAATTTATCTCCAACATAATGCATATTATTTATTATATGACCCTTGGATAACTCAATGGCTTCCTCACTATCATAAAGTGAAGTGCCTACAGCTAAAGATTTTTGATGCTCTTTATCTTTTACAATCACAATTTTATTTTTTAAAAAGGATTCAAACTTTACAATGCCAGGGCGAGCGATATTTGCACCATTACAGATGTATTTTACTGCACCCATATCTATAAGAACATAAGGAAATAATTCTACTAAATTATTGTTTCCTAAATAAGGAAGTATTGTTTCGTCGATTTGAACAGCAGTAAAATTATCTTCATGAACTAATAATTTCCTATCTTTTTCTATTTCGTATGCCTTTATATTTTTGATCTTTGGAATAGTTTTATCTGGCCAATTCGCATGAAGTTTTTCTAATATCAGAGAAGTTTCCGTTTTAGATAACATATTTATTTTCAAACTATATAATTACTCTTTAAATGATAATTTATCTTTAATTTCCCTATGGTCAATAGAAATGAACGTATAAAAGATATATGAATAATTAGAGTTTCCTCTTTTTCATTGGAGTATATTCGCAACCCATTGGCCCACAATATTTACCAACATACACTGCTTTTGGACGATATAAAGCTGGTTTCGGTGCTGCTTCTGCAAATTTCTCTTCAATGACATGGGCCGACCATCCTGAAATTCTCGATATCGCAAATATAGGAGTATTAAGATCGGTTGGGAAACCCATACAATAATAAAGTGATGCACTATATAAATCGACATTAGGATAGATTGGTTGTTTTTTGATCTCCGTCATGTATTTGTTGGTATACTGTTCTACTTGGCGAGTGATTTCATACCATTTATAATTATCATTTTTACAAACAGATGTTGAAAGTCGTTCTAAGATGTCTGCACGAGGATCTGTAGTACGATATACAGCATGCCCCATTCCCATTATTCTTTTTCCCTCCTTTAGTTTATCTTGTATCCATTTTTCGATATTTTGTGAGTCATGTATATCAAATAGCATTTTCATTACTTCAACATTCGCTCCTCCATGTAATTCGCCTGATAATGCCCCAAGAGCGCCACAAATACATGAATATATATGTGCGCGAGTTGAAGCTATTTCTCGAGCTGCAAAAGTTGACGCATTAAAACTATGTTCAGCATGAAGTATTAAACAAATATCAAAAACTTTTACTTCTTCAAATGTAGGTTTTCGTCCGAAAACCATGTAAAGAAAGTTTGCTGAATGATTAAGTTCTTGGTCTGGTTCAATAACCTTTTGTCCATTTCTTATCCTATTCCAAGCAGCAACAATTGAAGGAATTTTAGAAATAAGAGATATAGCCCTACTGAAGTTATCTTCTTTGGTATCAAAGTATATACGTTCATCATAATCTGCAAGTGAAGGAACACATGACTGTAGAACATCCATCGGACGAGCCGTTTTAGGTCTATTTTCTAAATTTGCAACTAAAGAATTTGGCAGATTTCTAGATTGTTTTAGTTTGCAGGAAAATTCATCTAATTGATTTTTTTCAGGTAGTTCTCCAAACAATAAAAGATATGCTGTTTCTTCAAATGTAGAATGGTTTACTAAATCAAGAATATCATAACCTCGATAAATTAATTTACCATTTTCACCATCGATGGATGAAATCTTTGTATCTGCTACTTCAATATTTCGTAAACCAATATTTCTTGCATCCAAATTTAATACATCTTTACCTCTGAGATTAATATATTAAAAGAATGGTTAAGATAGCAACGGTTAGCCATTAAATATGAATATTTAGACCTTTAGAGATTCCTCATTCTTTCCTCTGTTACTGATAGTAAGAATATCGATCCCATCTCCACTAGCTGCATCTCTTTGAATGGCAGCTTTAATCGATTTAATAGCGAGTTTCTTTGCGTCATCTTCACTCATCTGGAAATCATATTGCCCATCCAATATACCTAAAGCCATTTCTGCACCACTTCCTACTGCAGCATATTCATCAGGAAGTAGGGATCCTAGAGGATCAAGGGTATATATCCGAGGTTTATCATCATATCCTCCAACTATTACTTGAGTCAATAAAGGGAAATATCGTCTTTCGAACATAATTACTGACATAAGTTTCGCTACTGAATTAGTAGGAACTTCACGTCTTATTTCCATTTTGCGGATTTTTGATAATGCAGCAACCTGTCGAGCAAGTACATTCATATCGGCAACCATACCTGCACAAGCTGCTCCTACATTCTCAGTCAGCACAAAAGTTTTTTTAGTATTTTTATTCACAAGAAAGTTCCCAAATGAAACTCGTTGTTCAGATGCCAGTAAAACACCATTATTAAAAGAGATTCCTACGGCTGTTGCGCCAGGAAAGTATTGGAAAGCCATTTGTGGTATATGACATAAGAGCCAGATTTAGTCTTTTCTATTAAATTAAACCCAAGATTCTTATTTTTTTCGACTATGAAGATTATGAATCTTAATTGCTTCCCCAATGAGACGATTTTGTAATTCTAAAGCATTTTTTCCTTCTGGATGTTTCTCCTCAGCTATAGCTTCAGCTACTAATCTAATAAT
>DASQLB010000351.1:0-4277 GCA_035630235.1 Nitrososphaeraceae archaeon
TTTCTTATTATCGTTATCATTATTGTTATTTTGAATGATTTCTTTATTAGCAAGTTTATTCTTATTTTCGACTTTCATTTCATATAGTGATAATATAATATATGCTGCAAATAGACCGACGAAAACGAACCCATCAACATAATTAAATCCATCTAAAAATAGCACAAAACTTATTACAGCAGCTAAAATCAAAAAAATCATATCATATTTAAAAGTACTAACATCAATTTGTTTGAGAGGAGCCTTCGATAACCTTGTTGTTGCAATAATCAACATAATTGCTAACCCTAATGTCATCATTAACAAGTTGCTGCCTAGACCAGAACCAATAGCGATACCAAACGATCCCTGTGCTGCAGCATAAATCACGATAGCGATTTCTGGCAAGGTTGTAGCTATACTTAATAATACTCTGCCTACGAATTTGGCACCAAATCTTTCAGAAAGATGTTCCGCACCATATGAGAGAATCCAACTAGCAAGAGTAAGCTCTCCCAACCAAAAAAGCATACTTAAAAGATTACTTTCTGCCATTTCTAGATCAAGAATTAGTGCAAATTACTCTTTTGTTATAGTAATATTTTTGAAAAATGTTTATAAAATGATATAAAATAGAAAATAAATAATCTCCCATTCATCCATCAACTATAGATGAAAGGGAATTCTGTGATCATATAATAGGGTAGAATGTCTAGGAACCTGTCATCAATAGTAGTAATGAATTGGGTAGGATGAGGTGCTGTCAAAATCACGAGGAAGACAGGAACTGCCGCACATGTAATCATGGTCAGTACGATTAACCATAGAGCAGTCATTTTTTCCGCCATATAAAAATGATTTTACCCCTAGGTATATAAATTTTATAAAACTTATTTGTTTTTATATATAATATAAAATACAAGAAGATTCACTTCAGTAATTTTCTATTTTATTCTAAACGATTTTAAGTAACTGATTATTCAATCTTTATACATTTACCATGACAAGTGATGTTGAAATTAAGGATCTTATCGAACATGCTAGAAAAGATTATAAAAAGCGTAACTTCGATCAATCAGTAGATCTTACTATAGTATTAAAAGATATTGATGTTAAAAAAGGATTTAGTTTTAATGAAGTTGTAAATTTACCAAATAAACCAAGCCGTCAGGCGACTGTATGTGTAGTTGCATCAGGTGAAATGGGTTCAAGGGCAAAAAGAGCAGAAGCAGACAGGATAATAGAGCTTGATGAACTCGATAGACTTGGTACCAATAAAAAAGAAGCTAAAAAGTTAGCAAAGGCTTATGATTTCTTTTTATCTGATACTGCATTAATGGCAACTGTTGGTCGTTCCCTAGGTCAAGTTCTTGGGCCTAAAGGTAAAATGCCCACACCCATACCCTATGGTGCACCTATTGAAAGTATATTGAATAGATTAAGGAGCTCTGTGAGAATTAGAACTAGAAACCAACTAAATATTTCTACTAAAATAGGAGATGAAAAAATGGATGATACTCAACTTTTTCAAAATGCAAATACAATATTGGCTCTGTTAGAAAAAAAATTACCACAAGGCGATAAGAACATTCGTAATACTTCAGTCAAATTTACAATGAGCAATAGCGTAAGTTTAACATCATTATCTCAGAAAAACAAGAGTGGCTAGCAAATGAGTTCAGATTCAATAAATAAAAAATATCCCAAAAAAAAGCAACTTATGTATCAAGATTTACAGGAGCTCCCAAAAAAATATAATGTTGTTGCTTTATCAAAAATGAATAAAGTCAGGGCTACACAGTTAATGACTTTGAGGAAAAAATTCCACGATCAAATTAATATTAAAATAATTAAAAATAAAGTTGCTCAAAGAGCTTTTGAAAAAGTAAGTAACATTCCAGGAATAGAAGATTTAAGCAAAGAATTAGAAGGACAATGTGCCTTGATGTTTACTGATTTAAGTCCTTTCAAACTTAATTTAATTTTTAGTGAAAATAAAGTTTTTTTGCCTGCAAAAGGTGGAGATATTGCACCTAAGGATATTACTATACCTGCCGGTAATACTGGTATACCTCCAGGACCTGTCCTCTCCGAATTTAAAGAAGCAAAAGTTCAAACAAAGATCGACCAAGGCAGTATTGCAGTAACAAAAGATACTATAGTTGCCAAATCAGGAGATGTAATATCTCAAAAACTTGCATCTTTAATGTCTAAATTAGATATCAAACCAATTGAAGCTGGTGTACTAGTCAATTATGCAATTTCTGAAGGCCTTCAATTTAGGGAAAAAGATCTAACGCTTGACGTTAAAGAATATGTAAAAGAATTAGAAATATCGTATTCGTCTGCATTGAACCTTGCAATAGAATTGAATTATTTTGCACCTGAGACAATTTCTTCTATTTTATCTTTGGCATATCAAAAATCACTGAATGTAGCTCTTAAAGCTGGATATGTTTCTAAAGATACAGCAGAAATAATACTATACAACGCACAAGCAAATGCTCATGGTTTAAGCGAAGCCTTAAAAATAAAAGGCTACGTACCTCAATAAATTTTTCTACTTTTATTAATTTAAAGAATATGAAATACCTTCTTTTACATATACACGAACACAATAAATAAAGGCAAGAAAATCATTTTATTATTATAGAATGTCAATACAATTAAAAGTTCACCCTTCATTTTTTAAGGAATTTGCTACGAAGACATGGGTCTCACCATATGAAATAGTTAAAGAATTGATAGAAAATGCTTTTGATGAAGATGCTACTCAGGTATTAATCACAATTCTCTCTAATGGATCTATAGTAATAGAAGATGATGCAGGCATGGATGTAGAAGGAATTGAAAAATTCTTGTTATTGGGCTCTCCTCATAAAAAGATAGAATCCATTTCTCCCAAGTTAAAGAGAAGTCGAACAGGAAGGTATGGAACAGGAAGACTATCCTTCCTAACTTCATTTGAGAGTATGAAAATCAAAACCAAAAAAAATGATTATAGTAAATCTCTTATTATAGATGAAAACTCTCTAAATCAACTTTTTTCCGGGAATTCTTTATTAAATGAGATTAATGAAAAATCTCTAGGTAGAAATGGAACTGAATTAACTTTAAGTAATTCAAAGATGAATATTGACACTTTGAAATTATATAAAGAAATTAGGAAATTGGCGATTCTTAGGCACCCAATGTTTCAAATATACATTAAGCAATCGGATCAATTCCATGAATGGGATTTGGACAAGTCTGAAATAGTAAGGGCCCAAGAGATCCAAGGCTATCGAATTCCCGTAAATCTCGATGATGGTCATATTATAGGTGAGATTGTAGTTGCAAGACGTCCATTAATGGAAGAGGAGAAAGGAATCGGTATCATGATTGGGAATCATATTGTTGTTAGAAGTGACTTTGGATTTGGTGGTAAATTGAATCGGATAACTGGATTACTCAGATGCGATGCTCTAACTTCCAGATTTGCAGATAAATCTGCTTTAATAGAGGATGACGCCTATTATAACTTTAACAAACACGTCAAACAATTTATTATTGATGAGGTAATACCCAAATTGACTGAATATGAAGACGTATTAATAACTAAAGAAGAGTCACGAATATATCGTGAAATAGACAAAGTTCTTGGTCAAGCGGTCGTTGAGAATTTGGAATCTATAGAATTAGAAGAGGAGGAATATGAAACAGTAGAAGATAAAGTAACTGTTCCTAATAGAGATAGATTAACTGGAAACACATCAATTGCAAAGTTCAAGACTAATGATAATAATATTGCAACAAATGAGGGGTATGAAAATACGTCTGTTCAACTTACCAAAAATAGAGAACAATCTCACACTAGTTTACTAGACCATCAAACAATTCATAGTGAAATTGAGCCTAGATATTTTAACTCTAATGAAAGGATGGAGACTTTGCCTAATTTGCAAGCTTCTGATAATTTAGATAAAACACAGATAAAAAAAATAAAAACTATCAAACGAACGTTCGCATTAAAAAAGATTGGATATAAAGTAATACCATATGAAGACGAAAGCGATTCAAGATATGGGTTTACTAATGAGAATGTAGTTTTTGTAAATAAAGCTAATTCAGCATATAAAGCCGAATCAGAAAGAGGAGATGAATTTCTTTTGAGACATATTATTAGATTAGTAGCTGAAGCTATAGCTGAGGAGAAACATCCAGAAGGAAAAAATGCTTTAGAATTACAAAATCGTCTCATTGGGGAAGCAATTAAGATTCATAATCTTCATAGTCGAAAAAAATAAGAATCTTGGGTT
>DASQLB010000352.1:0-4256 GCA_035630235.1 Nitrososphaeraceae archaeon
ATATTATCTGTAATCTTATCAGGTATTCCTTTGTTTCTAAACTCAATCCAACAATAACCATGAAAGAATTCTAAAATATCTATGTCATCTATTGCAGTATTTATGCCACAGAATGGACAAATCTTTGATTTATCATCATCATTACGAAATAATGAATGAATATTCAAGTTTGCCATGTTTAATCGAACCCTTTATAGGATTGAAAGGAAGTTGAATTAAAACTATATTACGAGAAAGATTATTTCTAATATTTTTTTAATGAGGACTACATGGAGGGCACTACTCCCTCATTATCAATAATTCACTAATTCTGACAGATTTTTAGGAGAAAAGACAATAATAATAAAATCTTTAACCTTTTTGATTGCTTGTATCATTTGAGGATATCACCAGTCTTTGTCTTGTTTTGTAATTTGTGAATCTGAAAGGAAAAAGTCACCTGTTATAACCAACAGTTTGGATTTGTATTTTTTTGTTATATCTTTTTCCAATTCTTTTATCAAAAAGTGAGCCAATTGATAAATTGTGAACATCCTTCTTACGATGATATGTTTTAATGCTCTATCTAATATTCTATATTTTTTATCAGCTATTTCTGTTATATTGTAAAAGTCAAATTTGTTATCAGTTACCAATACATATACAGTTGGAGATTCTAATCCATTATGACGGTTTGGTAATATACCTCTTACAATAGTATCACAAACAAAATCTGAACGAGGTTTAACAAAACAAACAATCTCACCTATAGTTAGTTCAATTGTTTGTCTTCTTGTTTTTCTTACCTTCTTTTTATTATCCTCATTATATGAAAATTCAAGTATGAATTTATCTTCTAAGAGTTTTTGAACTGATATAAATTTCGGTAAGGATATTGGTACATTATCTAATAATATCAATTACAATTATCAAATATCATTCTATTTATTTTAGCAAGCTCGTTGTAGAGAGGGACAGAGAAAAAGAATAGACTTGTAAGGATGTAACAAATGAGTTTTATTAATTCTAATAAAAAATTATGGAAGAATAACAGCAGAAAATATAAAATTATTAAACATTTTTCAGTATTATTTTAAATAAAATAATTAGTTAATGAGAAATTTATTGTCATATTTAGAAATTCTCCTTATTCTCTTTAATTAAAGGAATAATTTTTTCTATTATTATTTTATCAAAATTATATTGATCGAAATCCATAGTTAAAATCAAATAATAATTTTCATTGATTGGAATCAAACATCTACTCAATTTTTGATATCTTCCAAGTGCATAACTTAATTTTCCTATTTTTGGTTCAAATTTAGTCCTTGTTTTTTGTCTAATTATTGTATTTATTGCAGATTCCTGGTTCTCTTCTTGGGTAAGAAGGGAATCAAATCCTTCTCTATTTTGTTCATTTAGAATAATCCCATCTTGATCAGTTATTGCTACCCACCTTATAGACCTATCAGAATTCAATACCTTTTGGGTAAAAGCATAAAGGAATTTCGTAGTATTATTAGTTACATGTTGATCTCCTTCTGACATATCTGTGTATATTTAATAAGTAAATTTCGATTATAATAAGAGTTATTTTATTATTATAGTTAGTTAAAAAATTAATGAGAAAGAAATAAAAATAATTCTGTGAAATTATTATTATTTACTTTCTAACAATGAATTTATTTTCTTATCTAATGTCAAAATCTTGTTTAACATTTCATCATGATTTTGCTCAACTATTTGTATCTTTTCTAAAATATTTTCGTGCTTTTCTAGACTAATTTCATGCTTTTCTTCTAAGTTTAATATGTGGTCTTGTAATTCCTTTTGTATAACGGCAGTTTTCTCTTGTCTATTGTATATCAACCAACTGATAAAGCCCCCGATGAATGCTCCTATTATAATACCTATATAAGTAGAAGCAATATTGGATAAATCTCCTGCACTAAAACAATCTTTCAAGTCGACACATCCCCACATTATGAATATTTCTAATACCATATTACATGAACTTGATTCGTTGCTTTTTATTTTATTGATTTGTAAAGCCTGTGTAAAGTCACTAACCCATTATAATAATACTGTAAAATCAATATGTACTAAACGATATAAATAAAAAAAACTATCATTTCTATAAATTATATATTATGTAATTATAAGTTTAGTATCAATAGTCAAAAGATAATTAATTTTTAGAGGTCTTATACTTTAGGTATTGATTAATTAAAATTGATTACAAAATGAAAATTTTTATTAAGTATTAGTATTCATAACTTATTGAGTTCATTTTTAGAATTAATATCACAATGGAAATCTCTGAGCCCGTGCCAAAAATGTCATTTTGTTAAGGCCCAAACAATACAAGTAATAGAAAATCGATGCAACAAGAACAAAAAATAATACAAATAGCAAGTTCGACCACTTGGGTGAAGAAAATAACCCCATAGATAATTTCATGTACTAAATTGTTGTATTCTAGCGGATATAATTCAAAAATTAAGAAGAACTTAAATAAATCATTGTTGCTTATTTAGCTAAAAATGAACTACTTAACAATTGTAGTAGTATTAGGTATAGTATCTCTTTTCTTGGCAAATCCTCTCTTGTTAGAACCCCAAACCTTAAATGAAAAAGACACTTATGGACAGGGATATAATGTTGTAGAGTTAAAGGATTCAAAAGAAGCTACAGAAGAGGCAGAAGAAGATGATTAATTGCGGTTGATATTAAATAATAATATTTTTAATTTCCTTGTTTTTTAAAATCATATATAACTATAAAATATTAATAACATCTTACAAGCCTCATATCTAAATAATTATTCTGAAAATTTCTGTCTTCATTTATTGGTAAAAATATAAATTATTTTAATATAGTATACTAAAAAGTTATGTAACAAATTTACTTAATATTGAATTATAATTTTTTTCTCAATAACAATGCCACTATGGAAGTCCAATAAATGGTGCAGTAAGATAAAGCCATAAATCTATATAGTAACCAGAGACAATATTTTTTCAACCTTTATTTGTATGACCTTTGTAATTCAACCTTTTACAATACTCACTAAAATTGTTTTTATATTATTACATTTGGTATATTGGCAATGGCTGAAAATTTATTTAACAAGTTTAATGAATCTATAAGAGATGTTCAAAATGATAAAATTAAATCTATAGTTATAGGACTATTTGCACTGATTGGATTTATTATTTTTATTTATTCCATAGTTATTGGAATCGTAGGAGAGTTATTAGCATCAGTAGTAGATGCTGTTTTTGTCGCTATAATTATTGGGTCTTTTACTTTGGTAGGAATAATTATTGGTAAGAGATTGTAAAATGAATATTATTTCTATCTTGGAAGTGTAAGGTAATTGCAATTTCATAATCCCCATTTTAAAAAGGAATTGTATTGAAATTTCCATATCATTCCACCGAACCCGAAATTAAGTTATTATTGATAGTAATAAAATAATGAATGTTAGGGAAATGAACTTTTCAACTCTAACAATCTTTAGTGTCAATTTAATAATAAAAATTAGCAACTGAAAATTATAATAAACATTAACTACTGTAATTCACTAAGTTAATTATAGTAATACAATGTTAGCAAGTGTTGTTAAGAACTTTAATTATATTTTAACTGTTTTAAAAATGGTGTTAAAAAATCATTATTTACTTTTGGACTTTTGATGAGTTCATTGGTAATGTTAGGGATAATGCCATTTCTTAACAACAATAGTTTTCCAAATACAGCAATGGTTCAAGAATATGACAATTATGGAGATAGTTCTAATAACCTATACCAACCGACAATAAGAAATACGAGTGTAGAACAGGTCCGTTTGAAGGATTCTTTGTAAGTTCAGTCTAATTTTGTAAATATATAAAATTTGATAAAGATGAAAGAAAAGATAACAATGGAACAGGAACTCAAGGTCCACCTGGTCCACCAGGAATTCAAGGCCTTCCTGGTCCAACTAATATATCTTCCAATGTCTATCCTAGAAGTGAGACTGTAAACTTGACCCAATTCTCAGAAGCATTTGTTCCCTGCGATGAAGGAGATAACATTCTGACTGGAGGTTATAGTTTTAATTTAGCTTCTGATGATATTGTAGTAGTCCAAAATCATCCTGAATTAAATGATGATGGTATATGGGAGTGGCGTTTCGTCGCAACTTTAAATGTACCTGTTGATGTACTCGTTACAGTAAATGCGTTATGCTTCGGCAATACACCCTAACAATCTTTTTTTTAACTATATCAAAA
>DASQLB010000353.1:0-15185 GCA_035630235.1 Nitrososphaeraceae archaeon
CCAGGAGGATCCATTGGTCCCCAGACACTAATACCTTTAAATTTGCCAGCTTTTTGTCTTTTAGATTTAAAAGAGGTATCGATAGGACCATCAACTTTGGAATGACCTGTTCCACTTCCTGTAAGCGAGATAGATGTTTCACCAGTAATTATCTTATTGTTAGAAGGTTCTGATGATGGAATATTACTCGAACCAAGAGGAACTTGAACAGTAGATTGTGTTGTAGAAGTCATGGAAGAAATTTCTTGAATAGATTGAGCAGCTATTAATTTCTGTCTTTTAATAATACAAAGCTGAGAATGTATTTCTTTCATACTTTGCAAAGTTAATTCATTAGAATGAGTTAAAAGACACCCACAATCTTTACAAATATATTCACTCGCCATAATCTATTTTAGAGCATGCCTTTTATCAATATTTGGTTGAAGACGATACTAAAAAAGTTAGCAGAATAATATTCTTATCTTATATATGAAGATAAATTAAACCTACATGTGATAGGATTAGGATATTCATATTGGAAACAAGTAATAACAATTTTACGTGATGTTATCCCAGTATATGATAGGGTTAATAGAGTAATATCACTTGGAAAAGATGACTTGTATCGCAATGAAGGGATCAGGGAAAATGTAAAACCAGGCGATTTTATTTTAGATGCAGGTTCTGGGTTTGGAAATATGTCTTTGGCATCTTTAAAAATTACTTCAGATAATGTGAGGATAGTTATGTACGATCCTATCTTTGAAATGTTACAAAATTCTAGGCATCGTCTAATTGTAGAACTCTTATCGTCTGGAATTTTTGAGCATATCCCTTTTAAAGATAATACCTTTGATGTGGTAATGTGTGGGTATTCTTTAAGAGATGCGATTAATTTAGAAATAGCTATTTCTGAAATTCATCGTATTTTAAAAAAAAATGGAAGATTTATAATAGTAGATTTAGGTAAACCCAATAATAAAATAATAAGATTGGGAGTTGCATTATATTTAAAATATATTATTAAAATTTTTGGTTATGTAATAGCTAGAGAAGCAGGACTTAAATTTCAAACATTATACGGAACTTTTTTAAAATGGCCAAAAAATAATATCTTATATTCATTATTAAAAAATCAATTCTCACATGTAGAATTAAGAAGCAAGTTAATGGGCGGATCTATTATTGTATCAGCTACAAAATAAATTTGATATAAAATTTTTTTAAACGAATGATTTATAATTTTACTATAACAATAGTAAATTTAATAATAATATTACTTGTTTTTTAATAGTGACCTAGTCACAATTAGAATACCTAATATTGGAAACAAAGATATAAAAAGATAAGGAAAAATGGATAGAAATATAGAAGGTTCAAAAACTCCCATTATTACATCAACTCAAATATATGTTACCTTTTTATTTCTTTGAAATATGAGTAGGCTTCTTTCAGATATTCATCTAATTTATATTTCCAATTAGTGAAGCCTTCTGGATTTTTTGGGTAGTCATGATAATGATCTACCAATTTTTTATTCATTTGTGATGTATATTTTAAATCTCCAGCCAAATTTTTATTTAATGCACTTTTTATCAACATTCCTAGTTTGTCTATTGTACTAAATTCGGGGTGTTCTCCTTGAGAGATTTTTTCGATGTCAAATTTTGAAAGAAAATTTTTCATTCCATAATCTATTTCTTCGTTTGATAAACTTTGTAACATTCTTCTGAAAATTTCTAGGCCAGCTGTTTTATACCCATATTCAGTAATATAATCGGTATTATATTTCCAAAGCCCAGTTTCTGATAAGTCAAATGCTTGAATAGCTTCTACAGCATTTTTTCCAGCAATAGTTGCTGCTATTATGGCTGGACCTATTCCTCCTGCGTCCAAAGGTTTTGGCATCCATGCTGAGTCCCCTACTAACATATACCCGTTGCCTACCATACAATCATTTTGTCTTCTTACTGATACTTGCCATGTTCCCCACGTATTATTTTGATCCTCTTCGGAATTAGGAAGTTCTGGTTCGGAAATTACCGGATTAATATTTACATATTCATCAATTAGATTTTTTATATTCTTATTAGTGCCATTACTTTTATTATATGAATTAAAAGCTAATTGTTGTACTCCTAATCCTATATTCACCTTATCAGCACCTTTTGGAAAAACCCAAGCATAACCTCCAGGAGCTAATTTTTGATCTAAATGTATTATACAATAGTCGGGGTCAAAGTACGTTTTATCTTCACCATTTACTTTGAAATTGTAAATATAACGACCGGTAGATTCTAAATCATCCCTATCGATCTTTTTTTGAATATATGATTTAATGGGTAAATTTGTTCTAAGGACAGAGGTTACACCGGTACAATCAATTATTAATTTTGCAGTTTTTTTTATTACTTGTTTAGTCTTAATTTCTTCACCCTCTATACCAATGATAAAATTACCATCTTTTAATAAGGATCTCAGAGCAATATTTCCCATCACTTCAACTCCGAGTTTTCTAGCATCTTGTAATTGTTTCTGGGGTAGGAGCCTTCTATTTAGTATATAGCCATCACCATCAAAAGAAATCCCAGTTTTATGATCGGGAGAATAAGCTATCACTCCTTTAACCGGATGTTCAATTTCAGGCGAGCCCCATGATATCCCTATTCTGTTTTTCATATAATCAACGCTGTTCTTTCCTACTGCGTCTCCACAGATCCAACCGTTAATGGTCTTTTTGCCAAGGTCCGAAAAAGAATTCCTATCAATTACAAGGATTTTTAAAGATTGTTTAGAATAATATGCAGCTGAAGTAGCAACAATCATGCCTGCTAACCCACCTCCGGCTACAATGATGTCATAATCTGGTACATTTTGCGACATAAATTAAGTGTTTTGCAAAAGTACAGTATTTATAGTTAAGTCAAATTTTAGTGAATATTGAAAAGTAAATTAACATTAAAGATTTAAACAATAAAATTTTTTCTGATTGAAAAGATAATTCTTCTCATATAACATTCAAGCAATCTCTCAATGAACTTTCACTCAAAAAATAGGTAAAAGTTGTGAATCTAACTTCAGTCAATTTTATAAATTCTTATAAATGCTTATAAATGCTCATAGAAGTTGATTGTTAAAGGGTAATACCTTAATTAATCAACCACCGATGAGTATTTTATCTAATCATCCCTCTAATTAGGGGTCTAATTGGTCTAATGGTATAACCTTTAAAAAAATATTTTTAAGAATTAAATTCTATATTTAAAATATTGTCAACAATAGATTCAGAAATTATGTGTAGTCAACAAAATATTTATAACGTTTTTCTACTTCTTTATTTTCACCATTTAGTACTCTTTCAATTTCTTTAACTAATAAGTTCATTGCATATTTTTTAAAATTTTCACTTTCGATATTTTTTGGAAATGTAGACAGTGTATATTCAAAATGTTTCATAAATTCAATAACTTTGTTTCGAAATTCATCAATAGTTGGATAAGAAATATTATTTACTTTGTACCATGAAGTCGCACATGCGGTTGAGTATATTTTAGCTAAATCTTCAACTAATCTTTCTATTTCAAAGAAATCAGACATATAATTAGTTGTGATGAATCTATCTCAAATAAAGGAGTATTACTTTATAGTTGGTCTAATTGTGATAATAATTTTAGAACTGCAAAGAATTTCTTTGCACCGATTTCTAATAGTGACTTCTGTTACCCCTGCAAGACATGAAACATCAATTTGAAGAATATTCATTCCGAGAAGAACCGATGATAAATATATATAAGCTGCAGCAATACCATTAGGCGATTTTCCATCCACAAGTAAATTTTTTGAGGTTTTATGTGCTAAATCAATGGCTAGTCTTTCTATTCTTGTATCCAATTTGGCCAGATTGATTAATTTAGCAATATAATGATCTATAGAAAGAGAATGAGAAATCCCATTCAACATATTATTTGATTTAGATATTGAAGTATTATCATTGGATTTAATGATCTGATAGTTTGATAGGAAAAAAGAGGTTTTAGAATTATCATTATTTTGTAACTGAGTCTTATTATTATCATGGTCACTAAATTTACTATTATATATTCCTAATTCCATAGACATCATCCTATAATATTTTGAAGCCAGTTTCATACTAGACCTGTCATTAGAAGGGATACCTGTGGCTTCCACAATTTCGTCTAAAGATCTGACAATCGAACACCTTTTGCATGCTAAATAAATTGTAGCAGCTGATATACAAGAAACTGATTTTCCTTTTGCTTCTTTATTTTTTTCGTAGTTTCGATAAATCATTGCTGCTGTTTCAATTAATATTTTTGGTAAACCAAGATTTGAACAGGTTTCTGAAATTTTTGAGAGAACATTAGATAATCGCCTCTCTTTTGAAGACGAAACCCTAATTCTTGAATGCCATTTTCGTAAACTAGTTAAATGTTCTGCCATTTGGGAATTAATTACTTTTCCTCCATAATCTTTTAAACCACTCCCAATTTCTGTTCTCAAACCATAATCGTGTTGAGAAAAACTCATTGCCCCACTCGCTCTAGCCATACGATTCTTTTCTTCAAAATCTTTAGATACCGATTCAGGGCCGTAATCGTTCACTTCATCTAGTACTACATAACCACATTTTTGACATAGAAATTCACCTTTGCTAAAATCATGAATTAAACCAGAATTACATTCTGGGCAATTATTGCAGTACTCTAGGAAAACCATTATCTTTCCCGCCTCAGTTTCTGACCACGAGATTTTTTAACTCCTTTAATAAAATGTCTACTTTGACTTTTGGAAATAAACCTAAATACTTTCTCACCTGATATAGGTTTAAAATCCTCATTGAATAATATTACCGAAGCATACGGCGCATTAACTGAACCAATTAGTTCATTTACATTTCCAATTTTTTTTCCATGAGCATCTGATATTGTATCTCCAGCATTTATTTTTGATTCCTCTAAAAGTTTTAAGATAAGGCGACCACTCTTCGCCTTATGAATAATTTCACCAAGCTCTGTCAAGAATCTATATTGCAAATTCCTTGTTTTCATATCCTTCGGTCAACATATATTAATAAAATTGATAAAAGAAATTAAAAAGTAGTTTACAAATACCTATAATTATTTTGCCCGTTTATTCTTAATTCTTTTAGATAATATCCTAGAAGATATTGAAGAAATTAACTCAGATTTTTTTTTATTTAAAGTTTTAGGGATCATAATATATCCAGAACGAACATATGAACGGGAAGGAAATCGGGCATGATCATTTGAATGATCTAAAGGTACGTTTAATCCTTCCTCTACCGCTGCGTCAAATAATTCAGAAAAGGTTGGATCGAATACTGCATCTTCTCTTTTAATTCTCCTTCCCTTTTTTCTCGATAGATTTTTATTTAAATAATCTAGCCAAATAATAATATGATCATAATCTTTCAATATATTTAAGGGTGGACTATCATTATTTTAATTTTCAGTTATAAAACGAGTTTTCAAAAACTTACAATAAATGCAATAAAGGGTTATAGAGTTCAAACAGTTTCCTTTGTTAGTATAGCATTAATACTCCCATTTTGACCCGGTCGTGAAATTATTCTTGCAATTCCCAATTCAGTTTCAACAAATGCACCTTTACTCAATACTCCGCGCCTCTCATAATCTTTATTGGCAGGGTTCTTAGTTACTCTAATAATTTTAGATTTGATTGTTTTCTTATTTTCCTTATCATTTACATTAAGAAATTCAGTATGTTTTATTGCTAATTTAATATTGCCTCCTCTAATTCGTCTTTTAACGATGTTTTCCTTTCCTAAAGTAGGTTCATTAGGATATCGATCGATTTCAGATTTTCGACGCATCCTTGATGGTTTAAGTCTACCTCCGGTAAATTTTTTCCCACCAAAGCTTTCAATTGATTTACGCATTTCTCAAAATGATAAAATCTCTAATTAAGACGTTTCTAAGGCTTTAATGTTATGCTATTCTTTATTATATTCAAATCAGATATTCCAAAGTAGTCTTGGAGTTTTTTAGTTGTTTTATAAACTTTTAACCTCCCCACCGATTCGTGTTCAATGAATCCTAATTGCTCTAAATATTTGACATGAGAATAGGCTTGACTTCCTCTTATTTGTACCAATCTCTTTGACGTAATTGGTTGTTCGTATACTATATAGGAGAGAGTTTTCAATGAGGAAGATTGAAGTAATGGTTGTTTAGCAAATTTTCTTATGAGTGGACCGTAGTCTGGTTTAAGTTGAAAGACATAATTTCCATCTTCTAGCTTTTTTAATTCTAATGCATAGAACACATCATTAATTTTTTTGGTTAAATCTAAAAGTAATTTTTTCATTTTTTCTTTTGAATTTAGGCCTGTTGCTTTAACTAATTCTTCAATAGACAAAGGCCGGCCAGAAGAATAAAGCGCTGCCTCAATTCTTGCTACAATTTCTTTTTCCGGAAGATTATCTTTCAAAATCAATATGGTTTTCCAAGGGTGATTTATTAATATTCAGTCTATAGGTGTAATTTTCTTATTTCTATATCATTTGATTCATCTAGTTGTACTAAATCTATCTCTCCTTTCATTGCCAGATGAAGTAAAGCTATAAAAATTCTTGCTACATCTATTCTCTCTAATTTCTCAATAATCTTACTAAATAAAATAGTCCCTGTTAATTTTAGTGAATAAATTATGAAGTTTTCATTTTCTTCTAAAATTTTTTCAAATTTAACTAAATACTGATCAAAATTAAAATCCTCTATTGGTTCTAATTGTACAACATTTCTAGTTTGCATGCTAGGATGGTCTAAAGAGTAAATAATATTTTCTAATACCTTAAGTAAGTCTTCCAAAGACACTGGATAGGTTGAAGATAATCTGAAAGGAAAATCTAATAATTTTAGAAGAGGAATTTCTTTTTCAGTTGACCTATCATAACTTTTTTTTTCTAAAGAAAGTTTTTCTAACTGAAAAATGCTTTCTACCTTTAAGCGATATATTAAAGATGATGACCATGCAGCAATCCCACAAATTCTAAGATCCTTTTTTCCGCTAGAATTAATAATTTTCAAAAGTAATTCCAATAAATTTGAAATATTTATTTCCCATACATTTTGTTTTCCTAATAAAGAGGTGTTAAAAAGTAAATTTAAGGGAGGTGTAGCTATTGATGTTATACTATTACCTTCGTCAATCATTTGTAAGGCTTGAGTACAATAGTGAAACTATAAAAACATATTGAAAGTATTAGGTTTTCAACCAATCTATTGGAATGTCTTGGTAGGTTCCGTTAGGTAAAGTCCTTCTAATAGATATAGGCAACGCTTTTTTTTCTAATTCTTCGATAGCTAGAGATATAGAGCTTCTTGCGTTCACATCCCCTTTAATCATAAGAGGAGCACCATATGATATCTGTAGAGAACGAGCACCAGTTATTCTAGCTTTTTCAAATCTTGTTAATCTTTTGGGACCAATTAAAATTTCTTGGTTTTGACTATTAATTTCTTTTAAAGTATATTCAGATTCTTCATATTCTACAAACTCTTCTTTACGTAAAGATTCTGGTTCTGGAGAAGGTAGTTCTTCTGGTTCTTCTAGTACTTTTTTATTTTTTGTACGGCTTTTGGACGTTTTTATTTCAGATTTTGAACGTGCTTCTTTTTTCTTATTTTTGGAAGGCTTTTTAACTGTTATTTCCTTTTCATTTTCTAATTTAGAATCCTCTAGGGTTTTATCAATATCTTTATTGTTTAATTCCTCAACCAAGAATACTGCAAAAGCTAATTTAAATATAATTAAACGTTACGAATTTAAGGTATTTGCTGACCAACCTTTATTAAGTGGTTATTATGTCAAGTGAAAACAAATTTAGATCAGTATCTAGAATAGCTATTAAGGTTCTAATAAATAGCAAAGAAACTTTACATGGGCAGTTAATACGGCATTTAGCTCCTCTTACTATATCTGAAATGCTAAGATCGATGCCTTTTCATGGAGCAGTTAATTACAGCCGGGATACCTTCTGTTATATCCAAACACATCTAAATATAGGTCAAGAAAAATCTAGAAAAAAATTTTCAAGGGGAGATATCACGTTAATGACCTCAAATGGGGCAATTTGTTTTTTTCTAAAAGATGCTTCTGTGGAATATTCTATGAATTATATTGGTAAAGTAACCTCAAATATTGAAAAACTAATAAGCCTGAGATCCAACGATGAGCTAACTATAGCTTCAGACATCGACTAGTTAGTGGATCTATAAAGTTTTGTCAAGTAGTAGTAACAGAGTAAACTTTATGTCCACTATAGCCTCCAATGAGTTTAACCGTTCCTTTAGATTCCAAATTTCTAATGTAGTTATTTGCGATTGATATTTTTACCCCTAATAGTTTAGAAATTGATTGAGCAGTAATTGCTTTCATTCCTTTTAGTATACTTACATCATTGATATCTTCTATAATTACAGAAGATTTATGTCTTTGAGTCTTTACAAAAGGCTTAGTTTCATCTTTTTTCGGTTTGTTAGCTCCATCGCCTGGTTGTTGTCCTGTATTTTTGGTTGAACTTAATGTTTTTTTCTTTACTCCGCCCATTTCAAATCTATTGATCTTCCTTTATGATATATATTTTTATATTTTGTGATGAATATATAAATCATATTTTATAAATAATCAGAATATAAATTATATTTATTGGATTTTTTAACTATAGCAGAAATTTTTGAAGATATGCAAAAGACTAGGAGCAGGTTATTATTAATAGATCATTTAGTAGTTCTTTTTAAAACTACGCCGGTAAATATCATTAAACAAATAATTTATCTTCTACAAGGAAAACTTTCTCCAGCTTACGAAGGGGTCGAATTAGGTTTAGGCGAAAAATTAACTATAAAGGCTATAGCAGAATCCTCTGGAAGGAGTGTTAAAGAAGTTGAGGATAAATATGGAATAGTTGGAGATTTAGGGGAAACCGCAAAAGAAATTGCAAAATTTAAATACCAAAAGACATTATTAAGTGAACAAATTACCGTAGAAAGAGTATTCCTAACCTTTGAAAAGATAGCAAATTCCACAGGTTCACTATCTCAAAATATAAAATTGCGTTTAGTAAGTAGTTTATTAAATGATGCAACTCCACTAGAGAGTAAATACATTATAAAATTTCTGCTAGGCACTTTGAGATTAGGAATCGCGGAGTATTCTATAATAGATGCTTTGTCAATAGCCTCTACAGGAAATAGAAACAACCGAAAAAAGATAGAAGAAATTTATAATGTTTACACTGATCTAGGAACGATTGCTGAAATATTATTTAAGAAAAATTTAGAAGGTTTAAATGAACTACAAATAACACCACTCAAACCTATTCGACCGATGCTAGCCGAACGAATAACTGTTCCTACAGAAGCATTAAAAAAAACGAATGGTTCAATAGCTTGTGAGTTCAAACTTGATGGAGAAAGAGTCCAGATTCATAAAGATGGATCAGAGATACAATTATTTTCCAGAAGCCTCGAGAAAATAACTCATCATTATCCTGATATTGTGGAGGTAATAAAAAAATACCATATCCACAAATGTATTTTAGAAGCGGAAATTGTATCATTTGATTTAGAGTCTAAAAAGATTCAACCATTTCAGGAATTAATGCATAGAAAAAGAAAGTATAACATAAATGATGTTCTCTTAAAGTATCCAGTTAAGGTTTTTTTATTTGACATCCTATATTTGGAAGGAGACGATCTGACTCAATATGAATACACCAATAGAAGAAAGATTTTAGAATCTATAGTTAGTAAAAATAAGCACAACACTATAGTATTAGTAAACCAAATCGTCTCATCAAAATTAAATCAAATAGAGAATTTTTTTCGTAAGGCAAAAGAGGCTGGTTGTGAAGGATTGATGTTAAAGCAATTAGATAGTAAATATCGAGCAGGTGCAAGGGAATTTCTATGGATGAAACTAAAAAAAGAATATGATGATAGAATAGGTGATAGTTTGGACCTTACAGTAATTGGAGCATTATTAGGTAA
Organism: Nitrososphaeraceae archaeon; assembly: GCA_035630235.1. GTDB lineage: Archaea > Thermoproteota > Nitrososphaeria > Nitrososphaerales > Nitrososphaeraceae > TH1177. The sequence continues at coordinate 10,038 of DASQLB010000353.1, forward strand.
AGGAAAGCGTACAGGCTACTATGGAGCTCTATTATTAGCTGTATATGACAAGAATTCTGATACCTTTCAAAGTGTTTGTAAAGTTGGTACTGGTTTTTCTGATCAAGATTTAGAACTTATTTATAATGAATTAAAAAATTACGTTGTTGAGGAGAAGTATTATAATGTCAATAGTTCTATGAAAATGGATATATGGTTTAACCCTAAACTGGTTCTCGAAATCAGAGCGTCTGAAATTACCCTTAGTCCTTCACATACAGCTGCTTATGGAATGATACGTAAAAATTTTGGATTGGCATTGAGATTTCCAAAATATTCTAGAAAAATACGATTTGACAAAAAACCAGAAGATTCTACAACTTCGAATGAATTAATAGAACTATATAAAAGACAAGTTAAACAGAACAAATTTTAATGTAGTGATACTTTTTATTCATTATCATTACAATACTAAATTTATAAATATAATTGCAGTGTACATTTATTTTTTTCCTTCTTTTTGATAATAATTTGATACACCAACGATAAACATCTGTATGGAAATTATAAATATCCAACTATAATCATATTTTAAAACGATAGAAGTATTGTCATACATTTTATAAATTTCAGATAATAAAGTAGGAATGTGATTGAGACACTGATGCGTTAAATATATAGGCAATATTAATCTAATATTGTATAAGTCACATATTTGTACTCTTATCTGGCAATTAGGTTCAATATCAAAAACGAAAGGAGACTAAGAAGGGGATCAATTCTCTTCTTTATTCTTAGTTGGCTTAAGAGGAGGTGGCAACTTTTCCAATTTATGAGTAGGATTCGCAAGATAATGACGAGAAGCTCCTTCACCAGAAAGAACGATATTACATTCTAAACATTTGTATTTTATAGCCATAATCCAGCCCAGAATTAAGTGTACACACTTACCTAAAAAGTCTACTGTTTATACTAAATTAGTAAAAAAATTAAGAAAATTGATATTTAATTATCTTAATTTTAGAATTTCTCGATTATCGGGTACTGATGACCTTATACCTAGTTTATTATAAATTGTACTTGCGGTATTTTCAGACTTGCTTCGTTCCCCATGATTAACTAGTACTCGCTTGGGTTTGATTCGAGAAACGAAACTCAATATTTGATTAAAATCACTATGTCCGCTAAATCCATCAATCTTTTGAGTTTTACATTTTAAGGGGATAACTTTGACTTTACCATTTTTATCCATCATACTAACCTCATTTGTATTTCCATCAAGCATTCTTCTCCCTAAAGTGCCATTGATCTGGTATGAAACAAATATCATTTTATTATTCTCTTTTGTTGCGATTTCTTTAAAATATTCAACAGAAGGACCACCTTCTAACATACCTGATGTAGCCATTATTATAGCTGGATTCTTGTCCTTTAATACTTCATCTCTTTTTCCCCATCCATTAACTACGGTAAAATATTCTGATTGGAATGGGTTAATTCCGTGAGAAACCGATCTCCTTACATCTTGGCCAAGGTAATGGGCATAAGACATATGTATAGCACTTGCTTCAGAAATCATTCCCTCTATATATATAGGGGCTTCTATCAATTTACCATCTTTCATTTCTTTATCTAGAACTAACATAATCTCTTGTGCACGCCCGACCGCTGGAACTGGAATAAGGACTTTGCCACCACTTGTCAATGTTTTGTTTATTGTCTCAGTGAAACTATTGTATACTATACCTTGGTCTGGCATTATATCACTAGAGGCTCCATATGTACTTTCAGTAATCAAAGTTTCTACCCTTGGATAATTTGAAACAGCACTATCTAATAACTGAGTTTTAGCATATTTGTAGTCACCAGAATAGAGAATATTATGAGCTCCGGATATATTTATATGTACAGTTGCACTTCCCATAATGTGACCTGCATTATTGAGAGTAATTGTAATATCTGGTGAAATATCTGTAGGTTTTCCGTAAGGTAATGTTATGCAATGTTTGATAATTTCATTTATGTCTCGTACCTCATATGGACAATAAACACCATTATTTTGTGCTATTTTTACAGAATCTGATTGAAGTAAATTCATTAAAGGTAACGTTGGCTCAGTACAATAAACTGGACCGTCATATCCATATTTAAATAATGTTGGCAAAAACCCTTGATGGTCTATATGAGCATGGCTAATTATTACTGCATCTAAATCCTCTAACTTAAAATCAAACCAATCGATCCTTGGATACGCATCGATGGCATTATTCTCACCTGGATTAATACCACAATCTAACATAATTTTACTCTCAGAAGTTACAACAATAAAACAAGATCTTCCCACTTGTTTTACTCCACCGAGACAGAAAATATAAACTTCCTTGTTATTCCAAGTTTTACTTTGTTTATCAATAACTGAAGCTCGTTCTAAGAGATTTTCACTTTCTACATTCTCTTCTCCTTTCTTGATTAATGGCTCTCGAAAAACTCTTTTGCCTAATTCACGGAGAAAGTTAGTACGTTCTTTGGATGAACTTTTTAAAACTGTGTGTATATTGTTAATACTCATAGATGGTATATGTGGAGAACGTCGAAGGTGTGCTATCCAGCCTGTAGATTGAGCAATATTTATTATAGTTTCAGAAATAACTGCTTCCGGCTTATTAACCTCTAATATTACTTCGCCTGTTGCATCATCACAAAATACAGCTGAAACGATCACATCTCTAGGTAAGATTTTGGAAACAATAGACCTAGTCTCGTCTTCTTGAAGTCTGATTAATTGATCTGTTCTTACTATAAATCTTTTTTTTAAGGTTTTGGATAGAGAAGATAAATAATAAGTTAATTCTGTTAGAGAAAACCTAGGATTTTTTGTATATAAAGCAATATTTGGTCCTTCGAATCTAGCGGTAGTAATTTGTGACTCTTTCGGGATGGAATCAAAAATAGTTTTTATTATTGCTTCCTCATCTTTAACATATCTAGGATTCTTAAACCCTTTATTAAGAGAATCATTTTTAGTTTGATTATTTACTGATTTACTATTATTGCTTTTAACACTGCCATTTCCATTATTTTTTTTCATATTGATCAAATTTTTTTCTTTTATTCGAAGACCAACTATATATCTATTTTAAAATAAAGTAGAACAAACATACGTTGAATCCTATATATTATTTGTATTTCCATTATAAAGGTTTAGTCATATATTATTTCAATAAAGATCAAATAATTTTTTATTATCTCATCTTAAAACCCATGGCAAAGTAAATGATAATATCACTATTATTACAAAAATGATACTTAAGATTGTAAAAGGCTTTATTTTGCTTTTAGTTTTTATTTTGTTTTCGAGCAACGTACCATACCACTGGCCACCATCCAACATAGTAATAGGAAGTGCATTGAATATCCCTACATTAAAATTAATAAACCAAATCCAAAAAAGTAAATTTGCAATAATTGGAAATGTAGGACCAAAAATACTTGACGAGTAGTAAGATGACATACTATCAGAATAAGGAACTAGACTTTGCTGCAAAGTAGGAGGCATAAGAATCGCCAATGGATTCGTCAAAAAAAGATTTTTGTAATTATCTAGTACTAATCCAGGATCAAAAAATGCATCTGTAAGTGTAACCCCTAGGATACCTTTACTTTCTGGAAAAGATGCAGGAAGTTCAACAGACTTCGTTTGTTCTTTCTTGTCTTCTGATATCCATTGCATTCGTATTGTAGTACCTAAATTATCTCTCAAGATTTTCCGAAGTTCTTGAACATCCTCTATTGGTTCAGCATTGATGTAAGTAATAATAGAATTCTTCGAGAGACCTATAGATTTGGCCAAAGAATTTTCTCCAATACTCAAAACTGTAATGCCAGTCTCATCACCTTGAATATTAGAAACGGGAGTGAGAGAGGATACCAAAAGAAAAAGTAATCCAAAAGAGAACGCTGCAAGAACCATATTGTTCAAGGGACCTGCAGTAAGTATGGCACTTTTTTGTTTAAACGTTGTTCTATTTAATTCATCTTGTTGAATATTTACAAATGCACCTATTGGTATTCCTAGAAATAATACAATGCCTGTTGATTCTACTTTAGTATTATAAACTCTGGCAACAATCCCATGACCAGCTTCATGAATTATAATTGTAACAACTAATCCAATCCAGCCATAAGTCCAAGGTAAAATCGGATTCAATCCTGGAATCAACAAATTACCTTGTGGTCCAATTTCGCGAATACCTTCTCGAGCAGAATCATTAGAAAATAATACCAAAAGAGAACCCATGATTAAAAAAACAGCTAATGCAGTTATCAAAGGCATTAAGTAAATATTGAATGAAGCGTAAATCTTACCTAAACGTGAATTTGCCACCGTGTCAAAAAACCGTAAGCCAAACGGAGTATGTATTAGTATCAAAGGTAATTTTAATTCATAATTAATCCCTAGATTTTTTTGCAAACAAAATTAGTAGTACCAGAGACTATTTAAATCAATCATTACTTACAGTACTACTAAATCTATTAATAATTTTATTTTCAAAACTAATTTTATTGGATCATATTCTTTTAAATGAAGATTTTTTTTCGAGGAATACCAATGTGGTGGCCAAAAATCTCATAGGAAAAAGACTGGTAAAGATAATACGAAATGAGAATAAAAAAATAAGGTTATCAGGTATCATTGTAGAAACAGAGGCATATGGTTACAAAAGTGATGAAGCAAGTCACGCTTATAGAGGTATGACCAAAAGAAATATGGTAATGTTTGGTCCAGCAGGAAGGTCCTATGTTTATTTTACGTATGGAAATCATTATTGTTTCAACGTCACTGCAAAATCTCTAAATCAAATTGCAGGTGCTGTATTAATACGTGGACTAGAACCAAAAGAAGGAATTCAGTACATGAGAAATTATCGGAATGTGGATGATAAGCTGTTAACCAATGGACCAGGAAAAATCACACAAGCATTTTGCATAGATAAACAACATAATGATCAAGATTTAACAGATATAAATAACGGCTTATATATTGAAAAAGGGTTTCTACCTAATTTAGTGTTAGCAACTAAAAGGATTGGTATCAAAAAATCAATACATGAATATTGGAGATATATTTTAGCATACAAAAAAGAAAATGTAATTCTTTTAAATAAATTT
>DASQLB010000354.1:0-13707 GCA_035630235.1 Nitrososphaeraceae archaeon
TAGCGTATGGATCTTTAGCGTATGGATCTTTAGCGTATGGATCTTTAGCGTATGGATCTTTAGCGTATAGATCTTTAGCGTATGGATCTTTAGCGTATGGATCTTTCATATATGGAGCTTTCTGATACATCTCATACGATTTTCTGTCGTTATCATTATTTTCTTTGTATTTCTTTTTATCTTTCCTATCATCGTGATCTCGAGCATCTTTCTTGTCTCTTTTATCGTGATCTCGATCTTTTTTATCTTTTTGATCCTTTCTATCGCCAGATGCCTGTGCATCATCAAAATGTATCCCAATAGTAATGGTTCCAGCGATTAATAAAACAGCTAGAAAAACTGCTTTTATTTCAGACTTGTGCATTAACCAAATTTCAAAGCTATAATATATCTACGGTGTGAAGCATTATAATAGATCTATGAATGTTGTATTTCTAATAGATTTTTGATTCCATACGAGATTCTAATAAAAGATTTTATTTATTTTATTATATATTTTATACTATTAATATTAGTTGTTTAACTAAGACACCCATCTTTCTTCCTAAAAATTATATCTACTTTAGTGCCATAAACTTATATAACTAATTAATATATTTTTTCAGGTCGGAATCTAATGGTAAAAGGATCAAAAAGGGGTCGTGTTCGTGATAAATGGAAAGATAAAAAGTGGATTATAGTCAATGCCCCATCGGCTTTTGGCGGTAGCCCTATTAATTATCTTCCAATAACTGATATAGAAAATTCAAAAGGAAGAGTTATTGAGAATACGTTATATGATATTTATAAACAGGATCCGAATCAACACCAAATTAAAGTATTTCTTCAAATCGATAAACCCACTACAGCTTCTGCTAGCACAATTTTTGTAGGTCATGAATATGCAAAAGAATATTTACGTAGTCTGGTTAGGCGGGGTAGTTCCATGATAACTTTCATTAAAAATTATACCACAACAGATGGTTATACTTTTCGAATGTCAATTGTGACGTTTACTCAAAGAAGAGTCAATACATCTGCTAAGCATGAAATTCGATTATTAATAGACAAGATGTTAACTGAGAAGATAATCCAACTAGGGCTTGACCCATTTATCCAGGAAGTTACATTAGGAGGATTAAGCAAGGAATTATTAGTTGAATCAAAGAAAATTGCCTTTATTAGGCATATTGGTATCAAAAAATCGAAATTGATATCCACTCCTGAGTCTCGTTCAATATTTGAAGCCAAACAAATAGAGGCACCTACTCCAATAACTGCATAAAAATTTTCACCACTCTTATTTCTTTAAATGAATCTATTTGCTTCACATCCTTATTAGTATTTTACTTATTTGTATTAAATAGATAAATTAAAGCTAGAAAACATATCATATATAACTGAATTGAAACATAATAAACAAACTGCGGTTTTAGAATTTTTGAATTCTTTTATTGATATAGTAATACATGCTACTGAGGATAAAATGAGAATAATTCGTTCTGTTATATCAACACTTGAGATTCCTCATCAGGAGAAATTCGAAGAGATTCAATATGAAGGTCATTGGGGAAACAAAATATTAAGATTGACTGCTGAAATCAATAATAAAGACGCTCAAATCCTCTTGGAAAAAATTTTGAAATCATTGTCATTTACTGAAAAAGAATATTTAATTACTGCTCTAGATAAACATATTGATGAGAAGGGTAATTTCTATTTAAGATTGGATAAACAAAAGTTGTGTAAAAATAAAGTTTCTATATCTGAAACTGAGGGTGTTAAAATTAAATTTAAAATTAATAAAAACCGAATAATACAAAACAAAAAAAGGGGAAATGTTGAAAATGAAATTTATTTTTTATATAGGAGGTTAATCCTATCGTTAGAAAAATAGATTTATGTTTCAATCTCCCACCTAAAGAGAGTCTAAAATGGAGAAAAATCCTTCATTTAGATATCGTCGGAAGAGATACTTCAAATGAATATTTTGAAGATATTGAAGAAAATTCTGGATTTAACGACAGCGTAGTCTTACGATTTAAAAGTAAGCCAAAAAAATCTCCTTTATTTAAATATCTTATAGTAATTTCAGATTCAGAAAGTATAATTACCTCAAAACTTCCTGTTTTCGATATTTTTTACTTGAATCAATTAAATAATTATAAAACAATCATAAAACAATTAAAAAAACTGAACCGAATCAATATAGGAATTGAAATAAAAATAAGAGATATACGAAATAGTACCTCTTGTGAAGTGGGAAAATGGATAAAATCTATTAAAGATATCAACAAGTTTTGTAAATTAAATGATAATCAATTAATAATTTCTAGCGGAGCAGAACTGAATTATGAAACAATTTCAGGCAAAACATTTGACTCATTACTTAGAATATGTGATATAGATCCTAACACATATTGGACTGATTTAGAAAAATGGATTGATATCAAAAGTGGTGTTTATTTTGGTGCTTCGTAGAAAAGATAAGCGACGCTATATATTATTATATGTAAATGATGAAATGATCGAATCTTCTAACGATACAGATAATAAAGACATATATAATTTGATTAGGCGTATAAAAAAGCGTTTTTATGAACTCTTTGGATCCATTGAATTAGAAAAAGCAAATATCTACATTATTTCAAAAAATAAGTTTGACGTCCCACATTATATCATCCTAAAATGCAATTTAGAGAGTATTGAGAATGTGTTATCTGCTATATCTCTAACTTTTCCCCCCTTAACGACCATCAAAATTTCAGGTACATTAAAAAAATTAACATCATCAATTGCTATTTAAAATATGAAGGTTGTATTGAACTAACACCGCTTTTATTTTGAGTAAGTTACGAATTACAAGTACCTTGCAAATTAAACACTATTTAGTACTATTAGTATCTGTTAATCTGTCAATTGAATAAGTATTATAATTTTAAACGTCCAGATAATAGAGTTTTTCTTTAATTTATCAAACTCACTCCTACAGAGTTCTATTCGAATTTTTAATATTATTCTTTAATATATAATAATCATTATATTTTATTAGAACATTCATCAAAAAAATTAAAATAAAAATTTTTTTTAATATCAATAATTCAATTGAAATACTTTATTTGTAAAATTTCCCTTCTTTCATTATTAATTTTAATTTGTATTAATGTACAGTTAAATTATTTTTTTATGGATCAACTCGCATTTGCCAAAGGAGACAATGAGAAAGACTCTAAGGATAATGATGAGGATGAGGATGAGAAAGACTCTAAGGATAATGATGAGGATGAGGATGAAAATAAGAATAAAGACATTGAAAATAAAAAAGATATTCCCATTAGTGCCACAGATTCGAAATATGACAAATTTGGAATCGAGAAGATTTATTCTACAAAAACTGGTGGTGAGGAATGGTTTATGAATATGAATAACATTTATGAAGATAAACAATTCTATCCTTTTGGTGAGTCACCTTCAAAATTTTCTAACCCTACTTTAAAAATTACAAAAAATGAAGATTTATCGTGGAAACTTAAATCAAATGATAATTCGGCCAAAGTCAGAATGAATGTATATACTTCTGATGGATACCATCCGGAAGCAATTAGGACACTTGATCAATCTGAATTAGAGGAAAAGGGTTATATGCAATCTGAAAAGGATTGGAAAAATATCGAAATTACAGGTTATATAAAATTAAATAATAATAACATCCCATTAAATGAAGGCAGATTTACATGGTATAACAGAGGAGGTCATCATACGGAAAGTGAACCATGCGAAGGAGTTGCCTATAAGGGAGATATCTTTTTTTCAGGAGATAATAGATTTGCAAAAGAACAATGGCATGTGAGTTATTTTTTTTCAGAAACTCAAAAAAATCTCAATCCTATTAAAGACCAATGGATTGGTTATAAATTTATAGTATATAATGTTGAGAAAAAGTCAGATCCTTCAAAGACTGTGGTCAAAATGGAAAGTTGGATAGATTATAATAATAATGGAAAATGGGTTAAGATCAATGAATACAAAGATAAAGGAAAATGGGGTGACTCTGGTAGAAAATGTGATGGTAAAAAAGATCAGATAATCAGCTGGGGAGGACCTATTGCTACATTTAGATGGGATTATGCGGATGACGTTGATTTCAAAAATTTTAGTATACGAGAGATTGAACCTCCTATAAACCAATAATTTACATTTTTATATTTATTAAGAATTCTATAAGTGAAATGAAAATACATTTGAAATTTGAATTTGAAAAAATGAGAATTACTAATCTTAAATATTTTTGAAGAAACTATACTTCACCTATGCATCTATAAAAATAGATTTTATAACTCGTTTATAATCATACATCAAAATACATAAATTTTTAACGATCTAGACATATCTTTTATAAGGGAATGAAGTAATATGCTGCTCCAGTCTGAGTTTAAAACTATGACGAACTCGCGACGAACTGACCCACATATTTTCCTTCGTAGTGATACGAACAAAATATTTTATACTATTAATATTAAATATTAACTATTAAAATGGAATTAGATTATGTCTATCCACTGTATCGACCTCCCTCAGAAGCAAATTCTTTAATCTTTCAAGTAACATTGGGATGTTCCTTTAATCAATGCTCTTACTGTGATATGTACAGATCTAAAACATATTCAGAAAGGACATGGAAAGAGATTGAAATGGAGATAGATATTACTTCCGAATCTTATCCTGATACTAAAAGGATTTTTCTGGCTGATGGTGATGCAATAAATCTTTCAACAGAAAGATTAGTCCAAATATTAGAATATGCATATAAAAAATTTCCTGCACTGGAGAGAGTATCCTCTTATGCGATGCCTATGAATTTACTTCAGAAAACTGATTCAGAATTAATGACTTTGAGATCTGCTGGTCTGAAAATGTTGTATGTAGGGATAGAGAGCGGAAGCAATATTATCCTAAAAAAAATAACAAAAGGTGCTACATATAACACCATTGTACAAAGTTGTAAAAAAGCTAAAGAAAATAATTATGTTCTTTCATGTATGATCATATTAGGCTTAGGAGGTAAAAAATATACCTCTGAACACATCGAAGAGACAGCAAAGATTATTAGTGAAGTGTCTCCTGATTATCTTGGGGCATTAAACCTTCATTTAGCCGACGGGCTTCATAATGAATTTATGACTAAGTTCAAAGAACCTTTTGAATTTTTAAATGACATGCAGATTTTAAATGAACTGGAATTACTTGTACGCGGTATAAATTCATCTTCTCCTATAATATTTCGGGCAAACCATGCTTCAAATGTCTATTCAATCAAAGGAACTCTTCCTTACGATAAATTAAGAATTTTAGAATTAATTACCCAATTGAAACAACATCCAGATAAGCTAAAACCAAAAGTTTTAAGAAGATTCTAGTTATTCAAATTTTAAGTATAAACGAATATGAATACCTATTAACAATTCTTAGTAACCAAATCAGTTATTTTGTTTGAACCTGAGGATCGCTCCTATTTTTCCTAAACTCGCCAATTGTGCTCCTTCTTCTGTTTTTCCAGATATCACTTCTAATCTTGAACCACTCATAAGTGAAAGTTCTTCCAAGTATTCAATAATATCCTGCTCAAATGATTCTAGATCTTGGCTGCCACAAGTTGGACAAGCATTTGATGTTAATTCTTGTTTTAATGACATCAATTCATTTCTTTCAATGAATTTTTCTTGGGTATTTTGACACTTGTTACATTTAATTTCTAATCTAACAATAGTAATATCATCATTTACTATAACCAGATCTGCATAGCCGTTTTTTAAAGAATTTATAACATCATACATACCATATATTCCTAAACCTTTGCCTGAATATACCTCACTAATAAAACGTTTAACAATTTTCTTTTCTTCCATCAATCTATAATCTGCCATTATTCCTTGATCATTCACCTTGTCTATGAGCTCTCTTACTCCTTCACTTCCAGAATAAGAGGAATCTAAAATAGCTATAACATTATTTTGTAATCTATAATCGAGATATTCCTCTCTAATAAAACCATCTTTTGTTGGTCCTGGCCCTCCTATAATTATTCCTTTGACGTCGTATTGATCAATAAAGATTTTGTGTGCATAATCTGCAACTCTACGATAATATTCATTCAATTCATTATCTCTTAGTCTTTCAAATCTTCGAGCTGACTGGCCTCCTTGTCTGTGCTTTCCAGCTACACCTGAAGTCAATGATTCTGCTACTTCCCATCTATCTCCAGTTAGTATTCCCAAACCTGCTTCTTGTGTATCTAATGACAATACACCTATTACCTTATCATCCTTCATCATGTCTTTGAGATGATCAATCCAAAAATGGTCATCACATCGATAAAGATTAATTTGAACTGGTTTTGGCGGAACAACGGAATAGATCTCGATTTTTTCAGTTCCTATTCCTTTTCCAGTAGGAATAGCACCACAAAAAATAACTAGACCATTATCAGGAGGTTCTTTGTATAATTTGAGGTGTTCTACAGTTCTACTCAATGCATCTTGAACATGATTTCTAGTTAAATCTGATTTGATATTAGAAGCAGTTCCAGCTTCATTTTTTAATTGTGATATAATATCATAAATTGGTCGGCGTGGGGGAATATATACAGTAACTAGTTCAGTTCCATGACCCGTTATATTACCTAATTTGTTTATCATTTTGTTTAATTTATAACGTTTAACAGAATCCCATTTACTTTGATTATCGTTAGAAATTGACATTAATAGAAATCTTTTTTCTCACGCAGACTATTTTATTGTTATTATGAGTCCCCAAATAATTTTTGTGAATTAAATTAAATTGATTATAAAATAAATTATTAATATTTTAATACAATTAATACAAATTATATCAATATTTTTTTATATTGGGATTTATAGAATATAAATCTCATGTGGTATAACCTTAGTAATGCTTCCTAGTTTAGAATACATCAGACAAACAAGACAAAAGTTAGGGATTACACAAAGGAGACTTGCATCATTAACGGGAATTAGCACATCAATGATCAATCAGATTGAGACTGGAAGATGTAAACCGAGCTACGACACTGCCAAAAAGATTTTTGAAGTTTTAAGCACATTGGAAGGTAAATCAGCAAAAAAAGCAGGTGATATATGTAGTAAAAAAATAATTTTTGCACAAAAAGATGATACATTTTATAGTGTATTGGAGAAAATGAGATTGAATTTTGTAAGTCAAGTACCTGTTTTTGAAGGGCAAAAAATTGTTGGAATCGTTTCTGAGGATAGTCTAGCAAAGAAAATGGTAGAAAACGATGAAAAAAATATCAAGAATATGACAATCGACACTGTTATGGAGCCCTCTCCTCCTGTAGTAGACTCGATGACACCAGCAAAGGCACTTGTTCCTTTAATAAGATTTACAAAATGTATATTAGTTACTGAAAAAGGGAACGTAACAGGAATAATAACTACAACGGATATATTGAAAATGGTAGAATAATATTCTCATCAAATTCAAGATTTACAGCTTTTCTAATCCAATACAACAATCCGCACATCCTATGCATTCCTTACATAAATTTAAAGGTGTAGATTCTTGAACTATATTTCCACATAATACACATTCATTCTTCCTCATTATAATAAATAAAAAGGGAACCAAGATATTTAAATTCTACTCATATATTAGCTTTATTACACATAATTGCATAAGACTCGTATTATACTAAAGTTTTAATCTCCATTAGAGAAACAATGAATGTCAAATTTGCCAAACAAAATATGGAGCTGTAAAATCTATTGTTAAGCATCATTACACCAAATTTCATTTTTAATACTCAATTTAAACCACTAGTCTCACTTACATACATCTCTTCTTTTGAAACAGTTCTTTCATTAGGTTGAAATATAGATATGAGTGGTAATTACATGTTCTCAAAATAGTTTGATGAATAGTATAGTTTACATATTATCTCATTAGATGTAATTTACAGTGTTAATATTCAAAATACTTCGTCATACGTTAACTAAGTGCTTAAATTTGGAAGCAAAATGAGTAGTTGCGTTTTAAATAACTAAAATATAGCATTTAACTTTATTAACTTTTCAAATTGGTTTCATCCCAGGTAATAAAGGAAACTATCTTAATCTCATTTACTGAATTTTTCTGGTTGTAAATATTTTATATCAAGACAGCCAACCTAAGAATTATTTTGTCTTAATTATCTTTTTCTCCATATTCTGAGGGATCTTGAATAAGATAATCAGTATATACTTTAAAGTTGAGATCATTGGATTTTTTATTATCTTTTTTTTCCCCGTATACATGCATGTCGGTTTCGGTTAACTGATCAGATAACGAAATTAAACCTGTTAGAATGGTCAATATAAGGAATATGGTATTAAATTTCGAATCATACATAAGATAATTTTTTATCCATAATATATTTACAATATGATTCAATCGAATGCTATATTCTACTTATATTTTTTTAACATTAAATTTGTCAGTCCTAATCATGATTAAAATCATAAATGAAATTCTTGGAATGAAGTTAAGTATATGAAAATGCATATTTGTCTGTTATTTGTATACTATCTGAAGTATTATGTGAACCAAAAATAAAATTATAGAACTTGCTTCAACTTAATTATGCATCATTTACCACATACTATAATCTTAATTTGTTTAATAATAACTATATACGAATCGCAATTTTTAGTTAGTTACTACTTTTATTTATTGAATGGTTTCATTTTAGACTTAATTTTGAAAACCGTTAATAACTTATGAATTTAAGATAAAATAACTAAAAAGAGTCTAATATAAGAAAAATTGAATATTTTTAATAAACATTTTTTTTGGAAATCCTTTTAAAAAACTATTAATGTGAAAAAACAATACTATTTTAGTCTCGAAGAACATGGTTAAAATGAATTTAATTACGGTTATCCTTGTATTGATTTCTACAATATTCTCGATACAATTAACATATTCACAAGAAGAATTTGATTCTGATGAGTCGCAAGATATTCCTCAATCCTCACCTACTGTTAAGCCAAAGGTTGATGTCACTATAGAGGGAACAGCAAACGATGATAAAATAAGAGGAGGCACTGGAGATGATAAGATTAAAGGCGAAGAAGGATATGATACGCTGGAAGGAAGTGACGGAACAGACAAAATTGATGGTGGTGAAGGAGATGACAAGATAAAGGGTGGAAGAGGAGACGACAAAATCAAAGGCGACGAAGGAAATGATAGGATCGAAGGCAATCAAGGTGATGATAACTTAGATGGTGGAGACGGAAATGACTCTGTAAAAGGAGGAAAAGAGAATGACCAGATTAACGGAGGCGAGGGCAATGACAAACTAGAAGGCGGAGAAGGTATTGATGAAATGGAAGGAGGAAAGGGATCTGATATTTTTATTTGTGATATGTTTGATAAAATACTCGATTTTGATTCTCAAGAAGGCGATAGCACATCTGGAGAATGTAAATTTGATGATAAATCAGCTATTAATAGTAATTCAGAGAACCCTTCTTCCATTTCACCTTAGTTAGATAGTAAACTATGTTAGAGTAATAGAGGCATTTTCATTCATTTAACTATTTTATTTTATTTAATTCTTGTAATATTATGAAATTCTATGAAGAAAGTTATGACTCTGTTGATATTTTAATTATTATTGAATAATCTAATTAATATAGTATAAAATAGAAATTTTTTTAATATTTTTATAAGATTGATTTACTTAACGATTTAAATTGAGTTGTTATATTACTCAATATGGGTTACATATAATTTTATTAATAAAGGTTTATTAATAATGAGAACAATATTATATTATGTGTGGAATAGGCGGACTAATCAGTAAAGATTCTACTGATATTATACCTCTAACTAAAACAATGATGATATCAATGAACAAACGGGGTCCAGATGGGACAGGATTATTGATTGATAAGAAAGTTTATCAATTTGAATCGCCAGAAAAAATAATTTGTAATACCTCCAATACTAAACTATCTTTAGGTCACATTCGCCTTGCAATAGTAGGTGATAAAACCCACATTCAACCAATTCAAAGTTGTGATGGTAAATTAGTAATGGAACACAATGGAGAGATTTACAATTATAAAATGCTAAAAGAACGTCTACAAAAGGATCATACGTTTGTATCAAATACTGATAGTGAAGTAGTGATCCATCTACTAGAGCACTATTATAAAGAAAATGGATATTCTAATCTTTTGGATGCGATAAAGAAAACAGTTGCTGATATCGATGGAATATACGCTATTGCTATAAAAGCACAAGAGGAAGATAAAATTTATCTGGTTAGAGATAGATTGGGTATAAGACCATTGTATTATGGTCAGAATGATGATGTTATAGGTTTTGCTTCCGAACGAAAAGGTCTTTGGAAAATAGGAATAAGAGAACCTACTTTCTCATTATTACCTGGCCATTGTGTAATTCTATCTGATAAGATTTCTTCACCTATTAAAATAGCTGAACCACCTGTCAGCTCTAGTCAGACACCCACTATAACGAATTTTGATGAGGCAGTATCTGCATATAAGAAAGCTCTCTACAATTCAATAAAAAAGAGGTCTCAAGATCTTTCTAGAATAGGAATAATTTTTTCTGGTGGAATAGATAGCGTTTTAGTCGCTAAAATTACTAAAGAACTAGTTCCTCATGTTACTTGCTATACAAGTGGAATAGCTGGTTCTGATGATATAAAATTTTCAAAGATTATTGCAGATGAATTAGATTTAGATCTCAAAATAAACGAATTGGATATTAAAGATATTGAGAATATGTTGCCAAACATATTAAATATAATCGAGACAACCAATACTACACAGGCTGAAGTTTCTGTTCCTATTTACGGGGCCTTAAAATTAGCTGCCAAGGATGGTCTTAGGGTAGTATTTACAGGGCAAGGTGCCGATGAGTTATTTGCAGGTTATCCATGGTATGTACAGATTTTTGGAAAGTATGGCGCTCAAAAATTGAGAGAGTACATGATACAAGATTTGCTTTTATTATATAAAGAAACCCTTGAAAGGGAAGACAAATTAGCAATGTCAAATAGTATCGAAATGAGGGAACCATTTTTAGATTCAGATGTTGTAAGAACAGCTACCAATATTGACCTAAATCTTAATTTAGCCAATAAGAATGATGTATTTGGAAAAAGAGTTCACAGAGAATTAGCTATTCAAGTAGGAATACCAAAATATATTGCTTACAGAGAGAAACAAGCTGCACAACATGGTGCAGGAATACATGGTATATTATCGCATATTGCTGAAAAAAATGGATTCACTAAAAAAATGATTACAAGAGAATATATAGAAAATATTTCAAAGAGAGAAAAACTTGGAAGCTCAGAGAGATACGGCTATCTTTTTGATAATAAAATCTCTTGGAACTCAGCTCCATGGGTTCAGTTATACCTTGATAGACTAACCAACTTCAATCAAATTGCATGTGAA
Source organism: Nitrososphaeraceae archaeon (assembly GCA_035630235.1). Classification (GTDB taxonomy): domain Archaea; phylum Thermoproteota; class Nitrososphaeria; order Nitrososphaerales; family Nitrososphaeraceae; genus TH1177. The sequence continues at coordinate 11,493 of DASQLB010000354.1, forward strand.
ATAAAAAGGTAATTAAAAAAATTTTTCTTAAAAGCTAATATTTCATTCATATACCTCAGATAAGACAGAACAGGTACACATGAAGAGCAATAGTACAACCTTTCATCCTGCCCTATTAGTAATAGATGTCCAGAATGGATTCATGAGTAATGGTGGTTCGTATGATCTCTTAGGTATGAAAATATTAAACTATCAGCAGATCATCCCTAAATTAAAAGATTTAATAACTATATGTAGAAAACATAATGTTCCAGTTTTTTATACACAAGCAGTTAGAGAAACCTCAGGAATCGACCTTTTGACTAGAACTCATAGAATCCTACCAAAAGCCAGGGAAGAGAGAATTAAAAAACGACCTATTTGTGTAAGAGGGACGTGGGATGCCAAGATAGTTGAGGAAGTAAAACCTACTAATAAAGATCACGTAGTTATTAAAAGGAGAGATTCTGCATTTCAAGACACTGAAACCGAAGTATGGTTAAACAGTTTACAGGTAAATACTCTTATTTTTTGTGGAATAGATACATCAATTTGCGTCGAAACCTCCTTAAGAGATGGTTTTAATAGAGGTTATGATGTTATTCTTATTTCTGATGCTACTGCCTCGACAAATTTTAGACATTATAAAACAACAATAGAACATGTTAAAGAATATTACGGATTAGTAATGAAGGCTAAAGAAATGGAAAAATTAATGGAAGCAAATAAGAATGGTGGTTATCTAGATAAAATTAAAATGATTAGGGAAAAACAGAACTTATTAGATCCCGATCCTAATTAAATTTTTTAAATTTTATCGTTTATTAAAACACTTAAATTAGAATAGATGATCTCTTTTGGTATCTTATTTAATCGATCAATAACTACCAGAAAGAGATGTATATAATTAATATATAATCAACATAATTACTTTCGTGATTATTTAACTCTAATAAATACAGAAATATTTCAATATACTAACCCATTTCGATTTTATTTTCTATAACTATAATATGTCTATATCGATGCTTTTACTTAAAATAAAGAAATTGATAAATGTAATCATTAAAATGTAAACTAAATATGAGCTCTGTTTCTATTTTTAATGAATAAAAATTAGTGTTGATGGCCGCAGCCACAGCCTCCCATATTTCCTTCTCCATGACTCTCTTTTTCTAGACAGGATGGACATTTTGCCATTCCAGTTTCCGACATGAATGTTGTACCACATGAACTACATTTTAATTTTTGAATTCCTTCCATAAAATCACTTGATATTCATCCTTATTAAAACTTTGACTGTATAGTATATATTGATAATAATTATTGTCTTATGTTTTAATAACCTCACATTTCTTTGTGAATTTTAGTTTATTTCTTTTTTTTAATATGTATCGTACAATCACTATTATTAATTATACTTAATCAGATAAGAAAAATACTAATTTTCCTATAATATTAAAATTAATTATCATTTAATTATAAATATATAATATTGCTGTAGAATTGAATTAATTTTTTTAAATATTAAGTATTAATATATATTTAGAAGCAAGAGATGTTTGAAATCTGTTAAGATAATGTGTAAATAACTATATTATCATTTCTAAATTAGATATTATTCAGTTAGTAGTTAGTTATTTAAATAAAACTTATTAATAATATATAGTTGAAATAAAATATTATAGTGTAATTGAGATTTGAATATTAACAAAAAAGGTATTCGAGTTTTAGCCATTGCAGAGAGCTTTAAAAAAGAAAAATCAAATTCTATTTTGACAGGGGTTGTAATGAGAAAAGATTTCATTATTGATGGTGTAATCTTTGGCAAAGCAACAATCGGAGGAACTGATGCAACTCAAAATATTATAGCTATGTTTCAAAATTTACATAGAAATGATATTGGTTTTCTTTTATTAGACGGCATGATAATAAGTATGTTTAATATAATAGATGGAGAAATAATATACAATACTATTGGTATTCCTGTTATTATAATAACCTTTAAGAATTCTCGAGGAATAGATGATATTATTAAAACACATTTTCCAGACACTTATAAAATTAGACTATCCGTAATAAAAAAACTCGGCAAAAGAGAGCCAATATTACTCAAAACTAATAAATTTCTTTTGATAAGAACATGGGGTATTAGTCTTGAAGATGCAGTTAGACTTTTAAATTCGTTTTTAATCCAGGGCTCTGTTCCAGAACCAATTAAATTAGCAAAAATTAT
>DASQLB010000355.1:0-2799 GCA_035630235.1 Nitrososphaeraceae archaeon
TTGTAATAATATAATAATGTTAAGTTTGTGTCTTTATGTTTTGCCATTTTGTTACCTGTCTTATCATTTTGATGTAATAGACTGTAGATATAATAATAGAAATAGTTGTAATTACTCCAATGGTAAATTTTAATAACTGAATTGTATTATTTTAATTATAATTTGAGTTATTATAACCAAAAAGAAGCTGAAACAATATTAATTCATACAATCATGAATCACCCGCCATTATTAGAAGCTACACCTTTAGATTCTATTTTTACGGTATCAAACTTAATGAAAGAAGGTAAAGCGGGTTCAATAATAATTATAGATCAAAATACAGAACCTGTCGGAATAATCACAGAAAGGGACATTGTGAGAAGAGTAATATCAGATGGCAAAGATCCTACGATTACGAAAGCAATAGATATTATGTCCAAGCCATTAATAACTGTCGAGGAAGATACTCATTTATACGATGTGGCAAAAAAAATGGTAAAACATAAAATTAGAAGGCTTCCTGTAGTAAACGATAATAATACATTAGTTGGTATTGTTACTGTAACTGATATAATTAAATATTATTATGAAAAAAATAAAGATGATAACTATCTTGCAGAAGCGATGATTAGATATGGTAAGTATTGGGAAGAATAGAAAACGGTAAGTGATATTATATCCTATTAAATATTTAACCAGTTATGTTAGAACATTCCATCTTTAACGAATGTTATTATATTAAAGAATTTGTTCTACATTACTGAATCTAATACTTTATAATATTTATCAACACCTTTAAAAGATTTTATTTTGATATCATCATTATTAGATATATCAATAGCTTCGACATTAAATTTTCCTCTAACTTTTGCCATCGTAAATGTCGAGATAATAATTTCGCCTTCTTCAGCTCTTCCTTCTAATCTACTTGCTAAATTTACATGAGTTCCTATTACTGTGAATTGATCTCTTTCTCCACTTCGCAAGAGTCCAACAAGAACTGGTCCAGTATTAATACCGCATTTTATATCAATATGTATATCAAAGTCAATGACTTTATTCCATATTTGTAACCAATTATTTTTGACATTTTCAAATGGTCTTTTCAATTTTAGGGCAGCAAGTATTGCATTTTCTGCTCCTGTGTATCCATTATTATCAGAATCTTTTTCCTTGAATCCAAAATATGCAAGTATTCCATCTCCAATAAATTTATCAACTATTCCCATATGTTCATGTATTATTTTTGTTGCAACACCAAGGTATTCTCTAAGAAATTCAGCAACTAATTCCGGATGATCTATTAGTTTTTCACATAAAATTGAAAAACCACTGATATCCCAAAATACTATAGTCAATACTTTATTCTGTAACAAAACTGCATTAGGATTACTAAGATATTCGACTACTGCTGGATCGACCTGTCTCTGGAGACGAGTTAGTATTTCTCGATTCTCAGTATCAAAAAGTGTTGGAGCAATTGAGTCCAAAATTTTTAATCTTTGAGTATTGGTCATTTCATCTTCGTCCTTGGAAAGAATTGCAATTAATCCTCTTTCAGCCGGATGAAGAGAACAATAGTAAGGAATTGCTGGTTGATTGCTTTCAATTCTGACTGTTGTTGATTTTCCCCCAACAATATCATCAGTATGGAAAAACTCAGTTGGCAATAACGAGTCAACATTACCGGATGTTAATCTATGAGTTTTTGTATCTCTATTCATCCAAGTTATAGACATACCACTTAGGATTTTGACAATTCTTGGTTCAAAGTATATAATTTCAGATTGATTTTCATCTGAACTAGGAATAATTACAAATTGATCCAATATAACAAATACAACAAGTAATAGATATAATTAGTTTATATCGTATTGAAAATAGTGTAATGAATATACCATTAGGAAATGGTTTTTTACTCTTTCCATCCTATAATGAGGTAAACTATTCAAAATTGCTAAGGTATAATATTAAACAACTCCTGAATTAATCATTATCTTTTCTATCAATCAAAATTTAAATTGAATAATTAATGAAACTCATTTGTAGCTACATCAATAAATTTTGCTGATTCGAAGATAATAATAAAGGTAATATTCTCCGTTATGTTTGTATATCTTAGAAAAACATAATGACATATAATAAAATATTAGTTCCTTATGATAGTTCAAAACCATCTGAAACAGCATTGGAACATGCTATACAAATTGCAAAAATGTCAGGTATTTCTTCTGCTGCTAATACTACTGTCAATGTTATACTTTTACACGTCGTTAAAGATATACCTGTACCAGTTACTTTTGGTGCTGGCTTATTTAAATCAAAGAAAACAGGAGATATGATTACATTGGAACAATATCTAAAAGATATCACATTAGAAATTAAAACAGATGTTAAAAATATGTTCGAAGAGAATATAGATAAATATAGAAATATTGAAAATGTTTCTTTACAATCACAAGTGTTAATTGGTGATCCATCTGATGAAATAATAAAATTTGCTAATGATGAACAAGTAGACCTAATAATTATGGGCATTACGGGATTAAGTGGATTTTCGAAATTTGTATTTGGTAGTGTAGCCAGAAATGTGTCTGAAAAAGCTAAATGTCCTGTTATGTTAGTTAGATAGTAAATATAAAAAAATAACTTTTAACTCTTTTACTAATATCATTTATCCAATTCCAAAAACTAGAGGAACTAATATACTCGTTAATATTGTTACCATTACTATTGAAATCAAATCTAATGGAAGTCCTGCTCTTGCCATCTCTCTGGCTGTTATATAACCACTTGAGTAAACAATTGCATTGGGGG
>DASQLB010000356.1:0-2105 GCA_035630235.1 Nitrososphaeraceae archaeon
ACGATTTATTAAAGAATTTGAATGGTACATAGAAGCATTCAAAAATCAAAGACTCAAAGGAGAATCATCAATGTTGGTAGATCCAACATCTCGAACACGTGCAGCATGGAAAATTTTAAACTGCACTGTACGGTGTGGAGAACATAGTTATAACTAAGAAGAATCTATTTCTAATCATTGCCATATTGGTGACCATTTAGGGAACTTAATGTCAGATCTATTTGTTAATAGATAAGTTATTTTTTCCAGGGAACTGCTGATAAATCATAAATAGTAATATCTATCTAGATAGATCCATAAACTCAGGATCTACATAACCATAAAGTAAAAAAACAATTTTAATAGAATAGAAAAGAAACTCTATAATTTTAAATAAGACTTGATAAATGTAGTTTTATAATATGCCTTTGGATTTCGGAGACAGCAAAGAGGACAAAGAAAAAGAAAATGAAGATTCAAAAAAATCCCTTCTGGATGAAGGTGACTTGGAAGACGTTGATAAAATAGCTGACATGTTAAATCCAAATGAAAAAGTATTACTTGTTGCAAGACAATCAAAAATAAAACCAGGAGGCTCCTATTTAACACCAAATACCATTTATGCAACAGATAGAAGAATTATCATTAGAGATCCATATATGCTTGGGATTAAAGCGAATGTAGTTGATATTCCATACGATATAATTACCAGCTTAAAGCTCGAAAAAGGGTTATTATCTTCTACAATAAGATTTAAAGCTGTTGGATTAATGAGTTCGACCAAATTAGGAATGATGGATAGTATAATCGAAGGTGAAGATGATCAAACAGGTGTAATTGAAGCTATCCCAAAAGATAAAGCAGAAGATTTGTTGGAAATTATTCGTTCAGGAATGCATGATGGTCGAAAATCAGCTCCTTCACAAAAAGACACATCATCTGAATCAGTTGATCAGAAAGACGATATCAGCAGCTCATCTCATGAATCAATTTCCGTTGCCGATGAATTACGTAAACTTGCAAAACTGAAAGAGGAAGGAACACTAACCGAACAAGAGTTTAACCAAATGAAACAAGATTTAATTAAAAAAAATTAATATATAATAAAAATTTTTATAATATTGTATATCCGCTAGAATATTGATATACAATATTTAACTTCTAGTATCTAATAAAATAGATAGTAATCTGGATATTATACCTAGATATTGACTGACAGAATAAAATTGTGGTTATGATTTAGTAGGGTTAGATTGTTAAGTTATATCTTTATGAAAAAATGAATGTAATATTATAATATTATAAATAAATACTTTGGAACGTTAATTGTGATATCAAAAGACCATCATCGTAGATGCTATTCCTTCCAATTCAATATTTTTGATATTGTACTCTATGTTTTTCCAAGTGACAATGCTCAGAACAGTAATAATCGTTGCACATATAACAGAAAATAGGATAATCTTGGGTCTTCCTACCACAATTGGCACAACAACAAGTCATGTCCATACATAATTAAATACTATTCAAATATGTAAATTTTGTCTGACTATTGAACAACAATTTACGGAATAATTTGCCGATTTTTTAGGTAATTATGATTACCTAAAATACAATTGAATTAAATTATTCATCTATTCGCATTGACAAAATGATCAAAATTCAAATTTGAAGAATTAATAAATCTATGAAAAAGTTGAGCAAGTTAAAACAAAAAGTATTTTATAACACTAATTTTTTATATATTTTAGTATTTCTATTTATTTAATAGTAATAATACAAGAAATAACAAAAGTCGAAATTCGAATTTCTTTTACAAAGAACTTTGACATGAAAACTAGGAATTATAAACGATAATAGAATCCTAGTATAGTTCCAGTATGCTCTATACTAAATTAAAAGGACAGTATTTTGTTTAGTGTTACTTATTAATAAAATTAAAAAAAAGAATCAATTAGCACTCAGATTCTTCTGTTTGTAGCGATAGAGTTATTGCTTTTTTGTTTTGTTATTAATGCTGGTCCTGCAAAAATTACCAGTAATATATTAACATATTTTAGTACATTTTTAAACATATTTCCTCTCTTTTACTAATCAATTATATTAACCAATTTCCAATGATCATT
>DASQLB010000357.1:0-8934 GCA_035630235.1 Nitrososphaeraceae archaeon
TAATCCGCATACGCCTAGTGTCCTAATAAAGATTCGTCAGAAGAATTAAAGTTTAGTTAATACATTATGTTGATCTCAACAACTGGTCCCACTTTATAGAAGGGTTGAAATCTCACTGATCCCCTGTTTCGTTATTTTATAGTCTATCAGAAATTGTTTGGTGAATATTCAAATAAGTTACAAAAAAAATAAAAACAAGTTTACCGATCCCAATTACATGTCATGCTCGAAGCCCTCTAACCCTTTAATTTTAGTTATAGAATCCATTTGGCTAATAGAGCCCGCATATCTGAATCTTATAAATTAAGTAAAAAAATCTTAATTTAAAACTTTTAATTGTTAAGTTAGTGATCAGTAATATTGACTAATTAAGAGTAACAGTCGATAGATAACTATTATTTTATCATGAACTTTTTTGATGAAAATATTTACTTTATCAAAAAAATAAAAAAATGATTATTGTTTATCAGCAAGAGATTATTTTTTACCTGTTAATGCATCAACATTCTTTGGATCTATAGTTAAAGCCTTGTCATAGAAGCCAGCAGCTTCGGTCTGATTTCCCAAATGAGAAAGAACGTTACCTTTACCTGTTAATGCATCAACATTCTTTGGATCTATAGCTAAAGCCTTGTCATAGTAGATTATAGCTAGATTGTAATTTTCTATTTTATCAAGAAAATTAGCTTTATTAGTTAAATCTGGAATATATCTTGGATCTGTAGCTAAAGCCTTGTCATAATAGACTACTGCTTCTGTATGATTCCCCAAGTTATCAAGAGCGTATCCTTTACCAATCATTGCAAGAACATGTTTTGGATCTGTAGCTAAAGCCTTGTCAAAGTAAGCAAGAGATTGTGTAAAGTTTCCTAGTGCCTCAAGAGCATTAGCTTTGTCATATAGTGCAAAAGCATGGTTTGGATCTATATCTAAAGCCTTGTCATAGTAACCAATAGCTTTTGTATAATTTCCTAAATGATAAAAAGACACTCCTTTGTCATCTAATGCCTCAGCATTCTTTGGATCTATAGCTAGTACTTTGTCATAATAGGTAATAGCCTCAGGGTATTTTCCTAACCCACCAAATGCATTAGCCTTTTGAGTTAATGCAATAGTATTGTTTGGATCTATAGCTAAAACCTTGTCAAAGTAGGTTATAGACTCGTTAAATTTACCTATACTATTAAGTGACAAACCTTTGTTATTTAGAAAGGTAACTTCATCTAATGTTGTATTAGAAGTAATAGTAGCTGTTGCTAATTGTAGTGGCGATTGTCCTACTGCAGCCAACATAGTCATGGAATAATAAAGTATTGCTCCCAATACAAAAACAAATAATGATAATTGTATTCTTTGTAAAAGATCTTTATGATTTTTTATCATATCAATATTGTTGAGAAAATAGAGGACAATATTAATAGTTTTAGCAAACTTGAAAACCACCTATGGTTAATCTTTAACTATATCAATTCACATACACTCAATAAAAAAAACTACAACTTTTATCAACATCTATTAAAGATATACCAAATTAAGCTTAATTCTAAAATATTATGTTACTGAACCCTGTTATAATGAGAATTCGAAGCCCTCCGAACCTTATTACTATACCAAATGTTTTCAGTAATATCCTCTTTCGATATAGGATAGTATATATCAACTGCTAAATTATCAAGTTATGGATAGAATTATATTGAATTATTCTTAAAATTTTAAGATTATATGACGTTAAAGATTTCAAGTTTTTTATTTGGTATTATTATTACTAGTATTATCTTATTTTCTGCAAACTCACCTTCTCTCTCTTCTATTTATGCTCAAGATACTCAATACTATAATAATAACATAAACGAAAATAATAATTCTTCACTTTTAAATGAACTCGAAAATATAAAAAATATACTTGAAAGTAAGGTAACAAAACTCGCTACCGCTTTACAAATTGCCAGTAGTCTACCACAAATTTTACACCCTCCTGATGTAAAATTAATAGATCCAAAAGTTAACGGTATACCAGAAGATGTAGATATAGAAAAGAGAAAAATAGGTAAAATACTGTTGGAGCAATTTAATGAATTTTTCTCAGTTGTATTTTTATTAAATAATGGAGATGTATATTTTGACGAACCATTTGAACGTCAATTAAATCGAACCGCAACAAATCTTTCATTTAGAGATTATTATCAAGCAGTAGAACAGACTAAAAAAACTTACTTGAGTGATGCAATTATTTCTATAACAACAGGAAGAAATTTGGCAGTAATTGCTACTCCAGTAATCAACAAAGATAATAACATGACAGGAATACTGTTAGGAGCAATTAATTTTAACAATTATGACAAATTTTTGCAGTCACTTAATTTACAAAATAATAGCAGATTGGTATTAATTGACAAAACTGGAGTAAAAATTGGTGATTCTACCGAAAACGAGACATCAGCCTCAAAAGAATCTTTTGAGAAAAAACAGTTTTCAAATCTTACCTCTTTCAAGTATGCATTAGAGGGTAAATCAGGCAGTATTGTAGAAAAATTGGACGGGAAAGAAAGTCAAATCACTTTTCTTCCATACGATCTCTTTCAAAATAAAAGGATTTTACTACTTATTCAAGGTTGTAACAGCAATGTAAATAACTCAAATCTATGCATAGATAATGATGATAATAACAAAGAACTTAACTTAATTAACGAGAATGTTTTAACTAGACTAGGTAGTTTTTTTTAAGGTAACTCTTTATTCTTAACTTTTTTATTATTCAATATTAAACTCCTTAGTATCGCTATTAGTATTAGTTAAAATATAATGACTGTATATCAAATTAAATATTATTTTTATTGTAATATTTTTTAAATTTTAGATACTATCATGAATCTTTATCTTCTCATATTAAGAACAAATTTTTCTGGATAAAACTTAATTTTGAAATGCATTTTCGAATGCAAAAGTTATATCAACTTCATTATCAACTAATAAAATTTTTTTTTATATTTGTTATTTTATACTCACTCTACTCCTAGTTATTTGTATTGCAAGGATTACCTATAGGCAAAGTAAAATAAAAAGTTGCTCCGTTGCCCCCAGAATAATTCTCTGCCCATATTTTTCTTCCATGAGATTCTACGATACTTTTTGAGATATACAATCCAGACATGTACCTTCATCAGATTTTGTTGCAAATTTTGTGAACAATCTTGAAAATATTTCTGGATCTATTCCTGTACCACTATCTTTTATAGTTAAAATGACTTGTTTATTTTCTGGTATAGCTCTTCATTTTTACATCATCATGTATATTTCTATCAATTATACAAAGCCTACATCATTCAGGCGATGGAAATCTCCATAAATGACCTTGGATCCAGGTGTAATGAGGTCCAGAAACTGTCGGTAACCTTGTTCACAATTTTTATCACATTTCATTTTTTCCATGGCTTCATCTTTATGTTTCTTGTCTCTATATGATAATAATTCTACCCATACTTCCTCCTCATCAGGATTAGCAGAGATAGTTTGGGATATGTTGGTAAATCCGTCCATGTTATCTGTTCTACTGAGCTGAAAGATTTCCCATTGTAGAATCCCATATTTTTTAAAAATATCATTAAATTGTTTACAGAATAACATCATGGCGTCATGGTTCTTTTTTGGTACTCGGAAATGTATCATCTCGATTTGGTTCCCGATTTCTTTTCCTTCATCCTTTTCTGTTATATTTAATTTCTCCATGAGCAATAGTATACAAATTATAGTTTTTAAATATGTAAGGGAGTAAAAGTATAGTTAGTTAGCTAATTGCAATCCGACAGAGACCAACAACAACAACAACATGATGACAAGTCAGATAGAAACTATAATAAAGAAATAATTATTCAACCTCAAGTAGAATTTGTTCATCGTCCAATTAGGACTAGTCTTGGAATATTATGCAAGAAATGAATAATTCTGATTATTAGAGATATCAGTGTTCATATTAATTAGAAAATGATTAGTATATTCTGAAATTATTTTTTCATTTCATCAAGCGACAACTTTGACATTTTGTCCAATACATATTCACTTATTATTAAACTCTGCTCATAGGTTATAGTTTTTCCTGTGTAAAGATATGAGGAGACGAGAAATTTTTCTAGTACAGTACACCATGCGGCTCCTAAAACAAAATCTCGCATATTATCAACTCCTATACGTTCTTCGATTTTTTTGTGTTGTACCTTAGAGATATTTTCTATTATTGGTAGACATGAAATAACATTTTGTATTACCTTATCTAATAATATTCTGGTAAATTCATCTTCTAATACCATAATAAAACCTTCATCTGTTTAACATATTAATGGTATCTTATAATCATACTTTAAAATAGATATCATTTTCAAACTCAAACATGTCTAATGTCAATGCGAGTTGTTTGTTTGAGATACCTTGATTTCCTTCAGCATCCATCTCATAACATTCTGGAATTGTTTTTCCATAGAGATAAAATCTTTAAATTTTTTGAACTACAATATTGTGTCGAAATCAGTTCACACACCTCCGATTGCACGGTCACGAATAAGTTTATTAGTATCTATTATTGCACTCTTACAAGTCATTATTTTTAAAATAGATGATTACTTTCAATGTACATAAATTATTTCCCAACTTGATGGAAAATTAATCTGATTTTGAACTATCCATTCTCGTAGCAGAATGTTTCATTTCTATTCTTACTTTTCTAACATATCGTTTAATATCGTCTATCTCAGATATTGGTTTAAACAACATTTCCAGATCTAAGTTTTGGATTTGTTGTCGTATCATCTCATTCATTTTTCGTTCAACCATATCAGTCGCTTTTGAAGAACCCAATGCTTGAAATAGTTCAAACTCCTTCCGATGGTGATACAGAAATCTTCGAATCAACGTGTCACTTGCAATATAATATGTTGCTGAATCGAGCCCGATTAAAAGTAAGAATGATGCTGGCAAGATAAATGAAAGCGAAACAATACCCCATGCTGGATATGGAGCCAAGATCAAGATTGTTGAAATACCACTACTAAAGATGATCATGATAGCGGTGCCACATATTACCAGATAATATTTTAACTGATCATAGACTAAAGATCTAGATAATATGTAAAATGAAATTCCAAATAATAATCCTGTACCGATATTAACAGTATTTAAAACAAAATTGTAAAAATATAAAAATAATGATCCTTCTGCCATAAGGAGAGAACTTAACGTTCCCATTTGTTCTAACAATAATGGAGAATACTGAAATAGAAAGTATATCATTGGAATACTCAATGTTATCGAATATTTTATTTTCCCTATCTTTTCGGCATATTGTTTAGTAAGTAATATCAAAGATATCCATATGATAATAAATGAAATAGATTCACTAACTTCATAAATTAATGACATTGTACTTTGTAGATTTGTATAGAAATATGATGCCCATGGATTTCTATCAGGAGTTATGATTTCAGGTTTACTATAGAGATTGAGCTCTATATAACAAAAGGCAATTGATAGTTGTACTGCAATTGCGATGATTGCTATACCGTATATCACAAGGATTTTACTTTTCGTAGATAGAAATGACTTGAGATTTGTAAATGCCAATGAAATCAGGATTAAAACTGATGGTATCAAACTTAGTATTACTATTAACTCTAGTAATACTGTATGATACCTAGATGTTAATATTTGATCTAGCAATAGATACGTAATAGAACCCATGACAGCAATATGTGATCCTACATACAGGTATCGAATTAACAGGGATAAATGCGAGGTGGATCTCTTGATTTTAAATGCTATTCTTACAGAGATAATAAGAAGGAAGACCTGGATAAAAAGTGAAACCAGAGTTATTATACAATATATTATTATATATTGAAATGAATTACGGTCATTCATGTTCAAAGCCCAAGTATCGCCTGCACTCATGTCTATTATATGAAGCAAAACAACTACCAATCCTACAACAATAATAATACTTGTTGAACCTAAAAGATATCTTAGAAACTTTGGCAATTGTAATACCCAGCTGATCCGTATTAAGAGAACTTGGCCTGTAAAAACTTTTATAAAATTCATAAATTTTAGGTTTAATTTTTGAAAAAGAAAAATAGTATAATATTTTTAAACGAAAGGTATCTAACCAGTAAAAGAATTAAATCATAGACAATATTATCCTAGACATGAAAATTGTTATTTGTTCGTCTCTTAATGCCTCTTCTCTTTATTATGATTCTTAGCTGGAATGGAATAACTGCTACTGCTACTACAGCAGGTTCAACTTTTAAAATATTCACTATAGATTCTACGCCATATGACTCTTCTTACTCAAAATGGATAGCAAAATGGTGGACATGGTGGGTCGGTATTCCTATAGACAAACATCCAGTAAAGGATTATCATGACCCTGATAGATGTTCTGCTATGCAAAACGGTCCAGTATGGTTCCTTCCAGATATTATTCCAGGTGAGGGCAAGATTAACTATAATTGCAATGTTCCTCTCGATAAGGCCATTCTACTTCCAATAACGACGACGTTTTGTGATAGTGGTACTTCTGGCCCAATGACGGATACAGAAATAGTAGAATGTGCTGACAATATTCTTACTCCCCTAAATAACATGAAGGTGGTGGTGGATGGCAAAAATATGGATCTTGAAGGATCATTAGTAAAGACTGACTTTTTTAATATTACAATTCCTAAGAATCCAATAGATATTTGGGGAACAATCAATCCTGGAACATATAAGGCGCTAGCAACTGGATATTTTGTATTTTTACATGATTTATCTCTTGGAGAACACAATATAGAAATGCGAGTGGTTGATCTGCTCAGGGGTAATGAGGGTCCTCCACCTAAATTCGATCCAATGAGAGAGGCTAGTTTTAAAATTTTTGTACAGTAGAGGTACTTAACAGTCACATTTCATTTAAAAAGTTAAGGTTAAATTTGTAAAAGACAGATCCCAATTACATGTCATGCTCGAAGCCCTCCGAGCCCGCTAACCAATTGGACTCAAATTTAATCATTTTCTAAAATAAAATCAAAGTAATTATATAATTTTAACAATTTTAACAATTTATACTTCAAAATTCGGTTAACTAACTAAAGTATTAACGATTTGTTAAACTATTGATAAATATTTTATCAAACTAATTTTTATCAGCTACTTTACAATTTATTCTATATAGCTGTGATGTGCAATTATCAAATATTCAATTGTATGAAAATTCGACTAAATATTTCACATATCAATACTTTTATTATATAGATATATGACATTGAATATGAACATTGACTCATAATTTAGTAGAATATTTTCAATATAAAAAAGATAAAATACTAAATTATCTTTTTGTCATACTTTTAATTTTCCTTTTTTCAGGTATCACAGGAGCATTTTGGGATATTACTTATCATGCTCTCAATGAAGTTGATGATTTCTTTCAACCTGCACATCTGGTTATATATTCCAGCTTATTTCTTGTTTTCTTAGTAGGTGTAATTATTACTATTATTTGTCCTAAAAAATTTTTGTTTGCTGTAATACCTGCATGTCTATTATTATCTGGATATTTTGATTTGCTCTGGCATGATAATTTTGGTGTCGATAGTTTTTTAAGTCCTCCACACGTGATGCTCTCTTTTCTTCCAATTTTATATTCATTCATGATCTTTAAACATTTTCAAAAATTGCCGTCATCTACTACTAATGGCTATTCAAAAATTGGACAAACTATCAGTCTTGGAGTTTTGTGGCTATCTATAACTTTCTTGTTGTTGATGTTTTCTTTAGTTTCAGTTAAATCTTCTGATACATCTTTTTATATTATCTCTCCTCCATCTGTATCTTTAATAATTTCTTTTATTGTAATGCCAATACTATCGTTATCAATTGTATATTATGGTAATGTAAACAATATTAATCCAGTATATATTGCAGTATTATTTGCTTTCTCATTAACAATTTCAACTATAATTGCTAATCCAAACATTACCTTTACATTTCCATACCTATTGTTAGGAACTATTTTACCTGCATTTTTGTATAATAAAAATAAATTTGGTGGATTTGTATTATTTGGTGGATTATGGATGTTCACATATGTTCCGTACTCATTTAAGATTATTTTATATTCTTTAACTGGAGTTATAGTTGAATTGAAACATACTTTATTTATATCATCTTATTATTTAATTCCTTATTATCCTTTGATTATTACTAGCGGCATTTATGTAGCACTATTTGTATATTATCTAACCAGGAAGCACCCAAACTTGTTCTCTATTAAAATTTCTACTAAATAATTAATCAATTATTTTGATAGTTATTAGTAATAGATAATAGGTAATTTGATATTATTTTTTCTCCTACTAATAGAAGCATAATAATATCAAAAATTAGATTTGTAGATTATGATAGCTATGTTATAACTGCCCTGTTAACTTAAGGATAAAGTAATAGGTATATTCTACTTTTTTATGTTATGTTCTGTGCTCAATTTTAGAAAAAATTTTCAATTTATCTCATAAATTCTCCTTAACTTAACAGAGCCATTTATTCTATCAATTAAAATTTCGTTTATATTTAAAGATAAAATATTGTTATTATTTCTGACTTTAAAGAAGATATTATTTAAATATTTGATTATATCAAAATTCACAAATAAAAATAATAACAGAAAATAGATATAAAAGTAAAGAATTTTTTTAGAATTTAGAATTTCGTAAATATCTATTAAATAATTTTTAAATAATAGAAACAAATACAAGATAGATTGGTAGAAATACTACATGCATTACGTTACTCTCGAGCGGCGTATAGCTTTCTAGTGGTTATTGCAACAACGTCTAGACACCATTACATCCTATTACAAATTTTTTCCAAGAAAAACTCTCCTGCTCTATATGAACTTCTAACAAG
>DASQLB010000358.1:0-2651 GCA_035630235.1 Nitrososphaeraceae archaeon
TTTCTGTCAAGGTAATATCAAGGAGGTTGATTTTCTTTGTTTTTCTTTCCTCAATCTCTTGGATGAATGTGTCCAAGCTCATGATTTATTCATTCATTCTCCTATTACTATAATATACCAAGTAATAGAATGATTCCCAGAACAAAACCTATAATCCAAAGAGTTTCAGGTATGACAAAGAAGAAAAGAACCTGTCCAAACTTTTCAGGTTTCTCTGCTATTATTCCCATTCCTGCAGCACCAATACCTTGCTGTGCATTGCCAGTTCCTATCAGACCTCCTGCTATTGCGATTGCTGCGGCTATTGCCAACAACGGCTTTGTGAGCCCCTCACTTGATGAAGTTGAGGGTTCAGCAGCAAATACTTGAGGAAAAGATAATGTAAATGCGACAAGTGTCAATCCTGCAATTATTGCAATAATAGACAATTTTGAACCATTATATCGTATCATTATTAGCTAAGGTTTATTATAAATAGACATTTATAAGAGTTTTTCTTAATTTTTAAAATCTTAAATTTTATATAGGATAAAAAAATTCTTTCAATCAGGTTAGTGATCTATATTAATTTAGGATCTAACTTGTATATCTATCTAAAATAATAAAATATTTGACTTTTTATAAGTATACCTAATCAATACAATATGTATCTGAATAGTAGTTTTATGAAAAAGTTTTAATAATTATTCATCACTATTTTTAAGGTTTGTTTACTAAAAATTCATGTTGTAAATAAGTTTACGGATTTGGAATTTGTATCTCTTGATTTTTATTCAGTAAAAAAAGCAATTTAGAATCTTATTTTTAAAACATGGATTAATTATTTTATTTAATATGGTTTTAAGATTAGCCTCATGATTAATAATACTCCAATAACATTCATTAAGTAAATCACAAAATTTTTTCTTATAGCTAAAAATTTAGTATTATGATTGCAATTGACTTTTTTAGATAAGAACAAATACTGTGATAAATACTTGTGGCAACTATACGAACAATTCAAAATTCAAATCGTACATATGCATAATTGTAAAATGTAAAACAGGTTTGATTTTCAGAAATTAGCAACCATAAATAAATAAAGAGTAGATTCTTGCAAAAATAATTTTATATTTTAAATTATCATCCTCAAACAAATAAATATTATTAAAAATTAAATATTTTCTAAATTTTTCAAATTTTCCTCATATATACCTAAATAAGATGGCTTAAATGATTATTTTTACCAAATAGATATATTTTAAATATAAGTGTAGAATATATATAATTATGAAGGTAAATAGGAAGGTAACCAGAAATGGTCCAGATGTTTACAGCTGGCGAGAAATGGTAAAAGGTTCTGTTATTGTAATTGGAGCATTCAGTGTTTTCTATGTATTCTTGATGTTTGTTACTGGCGGATTATAGGTAAAAATATCTATTAATTTCCAATTTTTTATCTGATTAAGACTTGTAATACCTTGGTTTATTGACGCTCTATTTATTTTATCTTGAATATCTTAGGTTTTAATTTCTATGATTTTATATTTTGAGTATTATGAGAGTACTAGGCAAGTCACTTGAATTATATTTCCTTTTAGTCATAGTTTAGAAAAAATGGATTTTAGCTAAATTTTTTCTATCCTTGACAAACTTCCCCTTATTATACTTACTCGTTTTGAGCATTTGATAGTGTAAATATTGTAAATTGTAAAATATCGATTCGATTTTATAGAACATTAATTTTTTAATACCTTTACCTTTTTAATAATTATATCGACAAAAATACCGAGATTCTAACTGTATATATGTTAGTGTATGTGTATGTAGATATATGTGTATATGTTTTCATATTGAGTTACAATTAAAAAATAGAATTTGTTTTACTCATTATTTTATTCCACAAATCCTATTATAATGTTGTGATCTATCATGTGGATTCAATAAAATATTAAGTTATTAATATTCCTAATAGAAAACTTTGTATATAAAACAACAAGAATTAAAGAATAAAGAATGCTCAATGAATGATTATAAAGTTTCTAATAATAAGTAACCAATAATTCTATAATTTTGATGATATCTATTTAAATGTCTTCGAAACTTTTTCGCATTTCTTTTATTTGTTTTTCAAAGTTAATCAATTCAGCCGAGTGATATTCAATATCTAACTTTTTAGATAATATTCGTATGATTCTTCGTTCAATAATCCTTTTACCTCCATCAATCGCAAACTGAAGAGCGTCACTAAGAGATTTTGGATCTTGAGAAGTATTTTCTATTAGGAAAGAATATTTATCTTCAATATAATCTTGAACAATTTTAGAAACATCTTCACCTAAAATTTTCATTCCTTCCTTTACTGCACTAGAATAAGCATTTTCAAAAAAAGTGATATTTTTTTTTCTTAAATTATTACCATTATTATTAACTTTTTGTATCATAAATTTCGCCTCTTATTTTATCATATTATCACTTTTTTTGGTTGTCATCATTTTTATTTATGTTATTATTATCATTTTCTAGATTTTCTTTAGTTTCTTCTTTTCTTTTTTTTATTTGCATTGATTCTCTATTGGGGGTATCAGTCTCGTATCTTTCAAAGTCTAGTCTTCGCTTCTTTCCTTCATCCCTTTTTTGTATCGATATTTCATCTTTTATATCGTGGAGTT
>DASQLB010000359.1:0-5696 GCA_035630235.1 Nitrososphaeraceae archaeon
TATCTATAGAGGAAATATAGTTCCCATCTGTATATAAGTATTTCTAGAGTAAAAGCTAATTATGGCAACAGTTATAATATAATGGAAAGTTAATGACCGATACGGAATTGATATACATAGATTTCGATAATCCTGATTTAGAGTATTTACAGGTCGCTTCACAATCAACTAGATTAAAGATACTTAATACTCTAACAAGAACAAAAAAGATGTATGCTAGTAATCTGGCACAAGAATTAGGATTCGAAAGAAAAATAATATCATTTCATCTTAATGCTTTAGAAAATGTAGGTTTAGTAAAAAGTGAATTTGGACTAACAGAGGATAAAAGACCTGCTGCGGTAAGGTATTATGAGATTACACCAAAAGGGACAGAAATTTTAGAAAAGATATCAGAAATGTTGAAACGTAAATGAGACGAAGGTTAACAGCTTATTTATGAGCTGGTAAGTTAACAGAACCGAATATAAATATAGTTATATCCTGCAGTTTTTGAAAGTGACGTCCTCTTTCCAATTGTATTAAACTTTAAGAGTGAATTGCAAGAAAATTAATGATTATATATTGTATTAGAGACAGTTTTTATAAATTTTTCCGCTTATTACGTCAGATGGTTAAAGATTAATGAAGAGTAAATCTATTGTCAAAGCAACAATCAAAATAAAAAATTTGGTATTATGTCGCTAGTTGTTTCCCTCATCATTTTCGTCTTGAGCATCATTATTTTCTTGTGCCTCCAACAATTGTGGATTGGCTATTTGGGCTTTTAATTCTTCAGTTTCTGCCTTTAAAATATCAGTTTGAACCTTAGTGAGATCATCTAATGCCTTATTAATATCTGATTTAGCGATCGAATTTTTTATTGTTTGTATGTCCCCAACAAAAGACGGCTTAGTTGGTAACAGTAATAATTTAACTTCTACACCTGTAATACCTGCTAAAGCTTCTTCTTTATTTCCATTAAGAAGTGATTCCTTTGCATTCATTAACTGATCTTTAATCATAGTTGTATCTAACGTCATTAATGCTTTGGTTTCATTACTCATTGTCTGATTCTGTGCTGTTTGAGCAGTTTGGTTCTGTGCTGTTTGAGCAGTTTGGTTCTGTGCTGTTTGAGCAGTTTGGTTCTGTGCTGTTTGAGCAGTTTGGTTCTGTAATGATGAACTAGTAGAGTTTGTCATGTTGACTTGTGCCTGGACTATTTCGAGCAAGGATGGTATAGAAATTAATCCTATTGCAAGAATTGAATAGATAAACAAATTTTGTATTTTCATTCTGAATGATAACATACTATATTATTTATAAGGTTTTATTGATTAACTGCTCAATTAAACTTTTATAATATCGTACTTAAATACTTAAATTACTTAGAATTGCCAAAATTTTCCTTTGTTATTTATATGGTTCCAGTAGATGTAAAATATATCGAATAAATTGCTCTTTTCTCTTGAATATCGATTTATAGGTTTATAATTTACATCGTTTAGAAATCTTCTACTTTTTCCATTCTACAGGCAAGAATAAATCAGGTATGATGGCAATTAATTTTTTTATTTATTTTATTATATACTTTTGAATCATGAATTCGACCCTCCTTCCCACAACAAGGATAATACTTCAAAAAATAACATTGTTAATTCCTGTTATCAATATCATTTCCTTAAGTCATGTTCTTCGGTACTCTCTATAAGAGCCGTTCAAGAATTACCAAGAAAGTACCCTTACTATTAAAGGGATTTTGATCATGAGATTTATAATATTGCCTAGATATTTTCAATTAAAAATTTATTTACTATTGTATATGGTAGCCTACCAATTATAAAATCTACTAGGACTGGTAAAATAGACTGAGTAAACCTTCACAAAATATGACTGAAACTTATTATATTTCTATACCAGATTAATACTCTTTTTTTACAAAACTAACTTGACCATTGATTTCTAAATGTGATGATTTAATGGTAGAAATATCATCAGTTCCGCTTAGTCTCATATAGGATTCCAATTCTTTTCTTGATATTCTTGCTTTATTCATTGATTCATCTATAATTTTTCCATCTTTTACTAACAATATGGGATCAGGTACTATAACTTTACTTAATTTACTATATCTTGAACCCAGATAATCATAAATCTTGAATATAGCTATTGCTATAATAACAACTGTAAATCCCTGAGGGATAGAAGTTTGACTCGGATTTAGCATGGATTGACCTACTGCCTCTCCCAAACCTAGTATTATTATCAACTCTATAGTGCTTAATTGGCCTAATCCCTTATTTCCAAGCCATCTTATTACAAATACAATTAAAAACGCAACAATTGCTGTACTGAAGCTGACTGCGAGTATAGTGTTCAAGTCTATACTAAGTGCATTTTCTATAATTTCAAATATGGACATGTAACTAAAATGTATAATCCTTTTATAATGTTTATACTAAATAAAGTATAAAATAAAATAAGAAACTAAATTTTTTAAAATGCAATTTATTTTTAAAAACAGATAAAAAGTACAAGAAATAACTATATATTTAAGTGTTTTCTATTTGTATAATTAGTTACTACATTTAAAAGTCTTTTAAAGATTTTAAATATTCTATGCTAAAAATAATATTCAAATTTGTAAAGAATAAGTTTTTTTTAGAAACTCAACATATTAAATTAAATAAAATTTAATGATTGTTTAAGAAGAATCATGATTACCGAAGATTGAATAGATAACATATTTTATTCTCTTTAAATTTTCCAATTATGTTTAATATCAACATTAATAGTTAGAGCCAAATAGTTAATTGTATGATAAAAGATGTAGAAAATGCTAATGCTGAATTCTATGATGCTTTTGAGAATGTCTCCATTAATATGATGGAGAATATATGGATTCATAACGATAACTGTATCTGTATACATCCAGGCTGGGAAATGATTGTTGGTTGGCTCGCAATCCGTGAAAGTTGGATGACAATATTTACTAATATGAAAAATTTTAAATTTACCATTACC
This sequence comes from Nitrososphaeraceae archaeon, assembly GCA_035630235.1. Taxonomy (GTDB): domain Archaea; phylum Thermoproteota; class Nitrososphaeria; order Nitrososphaerales; family Nitrososphaeraceae; genus TH1177. Next base: position 3,004 of record DASQLB010000359.1, read on the forward strand.
AACACAAAAACCAGATTATATGAAGATGTAGTTGGTGTGCTTACATGTGTTGAGAACATACAGATGATTCAAAATGAAAGGAAGGTCCATACTGGTGTAGTTGCAACCAATATTTTTGAATATGATTATAATCAGAAAAGATGGTTAATTGTCTATCATCATGGCTCGCCTGTATCCGACTACTTGCCACCTGCAAATTCCTACTAAAGTCATTAAAAAGTGTCTTTACATTGTATAAAATATAAAGATATTTCTGTGTCCTCTATACTAAATCATATTTATTTATCTGGCAAAAAAATCAATTGTAAAATTTGAAAAGATTATAAATAAAAAACACAATAATTTAATAAATATTAATTGAGGATATTATCAAAGTGAATATCTTTATATTAAAGAAATACATTGTATCTTATGTGCCTTCCAGTGGTTCTACGATCATCTGCAATATTTGCAAGAGTGAAGTACGTGTGACTGATGTACAGAATGGAATGAATTTTGATGAGTATTATTTAAGCTGTGGTCATATACAAAATGTAGATAAACAAGATAAAGAAAGAAAATCTTTTGATGTTGATAATAAAAAAAGTATAGTAGAAAATATTGTTAATGAGTACCATACTACGTGTAATATTTGTGGCTTGACAGCTCGTACAATTAAGGAACTTGAGGATCACAAATACCATGCTCATCCTAATAAAGGAGAATACAATAAAAGATCATCTGAACAGAATATCGATCCATCACCTTGAAAAGAGAAATAACAAAGTATTATTTTTAACTAGTTAACTACCTCATCATTATATTTGAATAAGATATTGAATATGTCATGGTTTATCTGAAATACTTAAAATCTATAACCTTTAAGTGTATTTCTTCTCCTTGTCTATGTAAAATATCTTCTAACCATTTTATTTATACATATAATCCTGATGGGCAACTATTTTCGCAAGAAATTTAATATAATATCTAATGTAAAAGAGATTAAATGTGTATATGTGTTATAACTAATTCTACAGTAGTAATTAATTCTGGATGTGAAAGTTAATTTTGCAAATGGACTTATATGCTATTGTGTCGAGTTTATTTGCTGGTTTTGTTTCAACTGCTGTTATGACAATTTTGGAAATTCCCTTTTACAAAAGATGGGGGTTAACAGGTATTCTTGAATGGCATGAAAATCTGATTCTTACATGCAAGTTTTTTAGACTTGCATCAAATAAACTTCATTTTTGGGGAATATTTCTGTTACATTTCGTAAATGGAAGCCTTGGTGGTGTTGGATTATTATTAGCTTTTATTTTGATTCCTAATCTAAAAGAAATTCCTTCATTATCATTAGGATTATTATATGGCTTTTTCCTTTGGATTCTTACTCTTGTTCCAATTCACAAACCCATTACTGGAATAAATCCATGGAATCATCCATTAGGGAAAGGTCCAGCTGTATTAAGCTTGGTAGGTCATGCAATATATGGATTGACATTAGTAACATTTTTCACATTAATAATAACTATTAAATAAAAAGTTATGTTAACGTTACAATACCAAAATCGTTATATTTTTTATATAATTTAATATTGAAGGTAATATAGGCATAGTTTATTAATTAAAAAATTTACTTTTATTGTATCTTTATATTCTTTACTAGATTTTAGAACATAATTTATCAAATTTTATAATCCAAATATTTCTGAGAAGATGATTCTGAATTACACATTTAATCAATTAAATTAATGATATTGAGCCCTTGTGTTTTCGATTATATTTCTAAGAATGAACTAGATAATATCTATTTGCATGAACAACTCCATTATGGCAAGGAATATCTACTTGTTATATCAGAAATGAAATTACAAACATTAAAACAAGATGAAAGTTTCGTTATCATTACTTGCCATTTTCTTTCCGATGGTATACTAAATATATTTGTGATTAGAAGAATACAATTTCGATTATTTCTTCTTAATTAAGAGTGTAAACATAGCCCTGTTGGTTCGGATATGGTACATCTGTTTTGATAGTACTCATTATTATTCAAATTTATTGCTAAACCATTAGCATTGTGTATATCGACTGAATTATACATCAAGTTATTATAATTTATTTGATTATTATTACTTGGTTGGTCTAAAAATAGTCCTATACCTGATCCTTTTACATTATTCCCCTCAATTATTGATTGATTAGTATTACCCAAAGTTATTCCTGACAGTTGGTTATCAGTCATTAAATTATTTTTTAAAACTAAATTATCGCCTGAATAAGCAGAAATACCTATATTATTTAAGTTTATTTTATTCTCTTTAATTTCAACATAAGATCCATTGATAGAAAAAATTCCAAATTGATTGTTTTGAAGAATGATTGAATTTACGTTTATAGTATTTGAATTAACAATATTTACACCGTTCAGGAAATTGGTTATAGTTCCTGGACCTTTTATGGTGATATCATTTCCAAGAATCACTATTCCGCTATGTTCTAAAGCTTTTCCTGCTCCAGTTATGGTTTTTCCATTCAAGTCAATTGTAATTCCACTTCCTGATACAACTAGCCCATCGTCATAACAGTTAAGGTTAGTTTCAAGTTTAAAATCACTTTCTATTGTCATTGCGCAAGGTGATATTTGATTGATTGAAAGATCTCCATCCTTATCGTTGTCTATCGTTTGTGAATAAGCAGAAAATATCATA
>DASQLB010000360.1:0-2927 GCA_035630235.1 Nitrososphaeraceae archaeon
GAGATTGGTTATTAGGTTTTTTCGTAGTTGGAATGAGTTTTTGGATGATGAGTATATACGAATTTCTCGGAAGAAAATCCTATAAACAATATGCAATTGCTAATATTGGGGCAAGAGGTTGTCAACTTTTACTTTCCATCATACTTTATTATATAATTGGTATTCCTGGAATTATAATTGGCTTTACAATCTCTTTTTTCTTGTTTAGTCACAGATATTTTCTTTCAATCAAATATTTTAACAAAGACTTTAGTGAGATTAGTGGAAAAATGAAATTTGCTTTACATACTTATTCGTTTAATATGTCAAATGCATTATTAATGTACTTTGATAAAATTATTATCCCCCCAATATTTGGATATGCTATTTTAGGGTATTATCAATTAGGTTTTCAATTTTTGATGTTTCTTGGAATGGTACCAATTAGCTTTTTCCAATATCTTATTCCAGAGGAATCAAGTGGAAACAAAAAAACAAAGTTAAGAATAATAGGATTCGGATTATCTATAGGTCTAGCAGCTTTATTATATTTTTTGAGTCCTATTATCATAAATGTATTTTTCCCTCATTATCAGAATTCATTAGATGCTATAAGAGTAATTAGCATTGGAATAATTCCAATGATGATAGCATATGTTATTAATTCAAAATTCTTAAGTGAAGGTAATACAAGAGGAGTAGTTATTGGAGCAATTATTTATCAAATACTCCAAATTACCTTAATGATTTTGCTAGGGAGATTGATTGAAGTTACAGGTATAGCCCTCTCTGTGGTTATTGCACTCACCGGACAAGCTTTATTTCTTCTTGTTTATAAAAAACTTTCCAAACGGTGAAGCAAGCAATGATAAATAGGAGTTACTTTTTTTATTATCTAAAACCTAACAGTTTTCACAATTTCAAATGCCTCAGCATATTTTGTGTTAATTTGATATCCACGGTAGATTGATCGTCCTACAATAGCATCTATCCAAAAAGGACCACATCTCAGTTCCTGTGATTTAAAACACTTTAACGATTTTGTTTTATTTTCCATTTCTTTAGTAATATCAATATATAGCTGTGGCCTAAAGGTTTTTTCTGTTAAGCCTCCAGGTATTGTTGTTTCATACATATACAAATTATTAACATCACGTGAGGCAGCAATAACAGATTGGGTAAGAATTTGATGATCTTGATGCGAGTCACCTATCCACTGAGTATAAACTGTATTTGTATTGTATTTTTTTATTAAGGAATCAACTAAAGTCACCATTCGTCTACCAAACACTATATCTTCCGGAGATAAATCTAAAAATTCAGGAGAGTTGCAACCTAAAACAGTAGCTGAAGATATAGCTTCCAATTTTCTTTCATCTTTTTTATCAGCAATAGTAAAATTTGGTAGTGTAGCTATAACCATGATTACATCATGACCAAGATGTACCAGTTTTGTAATAGTACCACCCATCCCGATTTCTATGTCATCAGGATGAGCACCAAAAACTAATATCGTGTTGAAATCACCCATATACAAGTTTTTTAAGAAATATAATTAATTTATTCTTAATTGCATCAATCAAGATGCTCAAATGTTAAAAATATAAAGAGATAATAGTTAAAAATACCGGTCTAGATTATTGCTAAACAAATTTAGGGAACATTTACAACCGATTTTGGATAAAACGGGAGTGTTATTTTCATCTTTGGGGTTATCACCAAATACATTATCTTTAATAGGGTTCATTATAACTATTATTTCTTCTATTGTTTTTGGTATTAATTCCTTACAACTAGATCCGATATTAAATTTCTCAGCTATTGGTAGTATTCTTTTATTAACTGGTGCGTTCTTTGACGTGATTGATGGTAGTGTAGCGAAGATTACTAAAATGACATCTAGGAAAGGTTCTTTTCTTGATTCTACACTAGACAAGATTTCCGAGTCAATAATATTTTTAGGAATAGCGATCGGAGAATTAGCTGATCCCATATTGTGTCTAATAGCAGTATCGTCATCATTGTTGGTCAGCTATACCAGATCACGTGCCGAAACGTTAGGAATTGATCTAAGAGGAGTAGGATTTGGAGAAAGAGCTGAAAGAATATTGATTCTTGCTATAATGGGATTGCTTCCTTTTTCCCATTCATTAGAATATGGTGTTATAATAGTTATAGGAATTTCTATTATTACGATTATACAAAGAATATATAAGACATTAAAAATTCTGTAAAAAAAAGAATATGAGTTACGACTAAAATAAAATAATATTTAAAAATAAGGCTCTGTTAAGTTAACGATGAATCTATAGCTATGAATGTCTCAATTCTCAAATTATGGTTATAACATTTGAGAGAAAGAGGACATCCACAATAGTAGTTATGTATTCTTTGTATTTGTATTTTCTGGGATTGAGTTTACGCAATACATCAAAGGCATTAGTAATATTCAGAGATGAGAAGAGGAGTTACGTGTCTGTATGGAACTGGATTCAGAGATTTGCAGAATATCCGATTTATAAAAGGAAAAGAATAACAGCATTCATAAAGACGAAACAGTTATTCAATTGGTAACCAGCATTTCTGGTTATGGATCTGTATTGAACCAATTCATAGTTCTGTGCTAGGAACATACATCTCAGAAGAGAGAAATATGCTTGTTACTGAAAAATTTATTCGTTCACTAGTCGAGAAATATGGAAGACATACAGTTTACACTGATGGTGGTACCTGGTATGATGAAGCCTGCAATATATTGAAGTTGAAACACTATCTACATTCTTCAATGGAGAAAAGTTTGATGGAACGGGTCAATCAGTATTTCAAAGATAGAACTGAATTGTTTGACGATTACTATCCGTGTGTTAAAAATGAATGTAATCTATTTCATGTACATAACTGGATACAATTCTTTGTTTCAATGTACAATGATATTACATTTGAGAACT
>DASQLB010000361.1:0-3314 GCA_035630235.1 Nitrososphaeraceae archaeon
AATATTAAAATATTTAATTCTAGATAAGATTAGAAATGTATGCTTCAACCAATAAAATAATTCGTTTAATTCTTTACCAATAATGTCAATAACTTGATATTTTTTATTCATAATTATAAAATCGTCATAGCCTGAACTCAATCGAGGTTTATAGATGTTATCCAGACTATGACAATGAATTGCAATAGTTTTACCTATGGTAAAAAAATTGATATAAAGGATATTTATAAATTTTTAAAAATCTTATTTATGATTTGAATTTGGTATTTTTTGGTTCTCTCTTAAAGCAAGTTTGAATTTTCTATTTCTTGGCTTAGATCTTATTCGATTACCACAACAAGGACACCGGAGACCTTTCCAATTAAGATAAATACCACAGGTCTGACACCGTTTTTGACCCATAACATAACGTCCTCCGTTTCGAGGTTTTAGTGCTTTATAATGTTGACAAATTCCCTTGCATGGCATTATTAGTTATTGATATAGATTTAGTCATTATTGAAGTAACCATAATAACCTATCTATGGTTAATATCACTTGCTAGTGTAATAGATTTATTATCAAGGTATTGGAATAATGATAATAAAGATCTGGAACAATCATGCGCCGGCATTTAAATACATTGGTAACTTATATGTAGTTAGATGTGTGTATGTTATGGTAATAACAGGTAAGTTGAACAAGCACGTTAGAAAGGAATTCCTACAATCCTAGTAGGAACAATGGTTTAGGTTTAGCAAGGTATATTTTAAAAGAATTAAATAATAATCGAATTCTTAATATTAATCTTGGTTCAAAACAATTTGATAATAATAAAAAATTTGTACACTCCATACAAGAATTTCTAAAAGACATGGAATGGTTATCAGTAGATAAATATGGAGACTATAAGATTACAGAAGCAGGACGTAAAAATTCTTTAGATAATTTAAAATTTTAATAAAAAGAATCTATTTTATAAAATTATAAAATTATATATATAATCTAATTCTGTTTTCAATATTATTATAATTATAGTATTCAAATAGATAGTTAGAATCTCAAACTCTTACTCTTAATCCACAGTAGAAGTATTACAAAACCTAAAAATGATAGTAGAAAGAGACACTTATAAAGATTTTGGATTCTATCACTATTAAAATAAAAACAAAATATTAAAAAAGAATTGAATTATATATAAAATTATAAAATTATAAAATAGATTTTAAGGATTAGACACTAAATAGTAGAAAAAGAGAAATAGAGAATCGAATTTGAAATAAGATTAATTAGTGATTTGCTATTATCACCTCCAATTGTAGTTGATGTTGCTTTAATTCTCGAGTTTGTTTAACATAACCTTCAACTATTTCAGATTGTTTTGTATATGCTTCTTCCATAAAAGAGATCGTTTCTTTCCATTATAACCACTGTGCAAATACTTTTTATATGAAGTCATCAATTGTATCGTGTCTATCTTTAGCCTTGGAAACCATTTCATCAACTTCTAAAGATATAGCCCAGATAGTTTTGGGTACTGGTGCGTTATTGCCGTGTCGTCTACCCATCTCTATCACTAAACCTCGTCTTCTTGTTCCAGCAGGAACTTCTTGGCATATTCTTTCAAAGAATGATTAGAATTTAGATGGTCTGGACCTGTAGCCAAAATGGCCTGTCTGATTTCTTCACTTACAAATTCGTATACTAACAAAAGCAATTTTCTTCTTTAGTGTTAGAGTTACATGTATTTTTTCATAGTCTCCGTATAATATTTTGTCTACAATTGAAGAATTATTATTATTCATTTCTTATCGTTTCAACTCCTAAAAAGAATAGTCGTCTTCAGTATACGACTTGATTACTTTTTTGTTGACCTCAATAGGCAGTTTGTCAACGTCCTTAACTAAGGGAGGTAAAAATTTAAAAGGAATGAGTTCTAGTATTCACAATCTAAAACAAATCTTTTATAACCTGAAACTATCCGGAGGTACTTTAAGAAAAAAATGAATTCTTCTAATGCTAACAACAAAAATATTTTGATAGTTGATGATGATGTTAATACTTCTTATAAATATAAAACATGGTTAGAAGAAGAAGGGTTCAATTTAACTTTAATAAATGACCCTAACATAGCAGAACAAAACTTTAATCCTGAAAATTATGATCTTGTACTTATTGGTTTTAGAATGTCTGTAGTTGATGGATTTGATCTTTACAACAAGTTACATGATTTGTCAAAAAAAGTACAACAAGATACATCACCATCAAACGATTTTCGGATATGTTTTATGACTGCATCAAGAATAAATTATCAAGCATTAGCAGATATTCATCCGGAATTTGGAGAAGAATGCTATGTTTCCAAAGATGTTTCAAAAGATTGTTTTATAAAACATGTCTATTCGTTAATATCTTGATAAATATTAATAACAAGAAATGAGTTCTTCTAGTAATAATAAAAAAGTATTGTATCAACTCTGGACCAATGGCAAGGGTAGTTTTGCAGTAGGGAAAATAGGATCACAATTATTTGAATATTCAGATTCTCAATATTCCTATGATAAAATACTAGATTCAAAAATGCTTTATGACGGTTCAATAACTGAAGAATTAGTCCAAGATTGGATTCAGGAACTCAAGCAAGAGGATATTTTAGACGAGGATGGAAACCTGATCTATGTCAAATTTTAACAATACTTCTAATCAAAATCATAATATTTATTCAAAACCTTGTGTCTATAATTGCGGTATTCAGATCTTTTGGAATACTGCAACTAATGAGTATTGGGAAGTATTCACAAAGAAGAAACATATTTGTCCTAATCGAGTCAACAAACAAGTAAGTGTTAATACTGCTAACTCAGTAGGAACAACAACTAGTAATACTAAACCCACATATTATAGCAAAAAACCCTGGAATACACAACCAAAACCAAAGATGTCCAACTCATTCGAGTTGCTAACTGGTCCAATTGATACTATACAGAAGAAATATGAAATCTTATCTGATCTTGTAATTGTTGAACATGGAGGTAAAGTTCATGGTTCTCAATCTCATAATGTTACAAACAATAGTATGCAGTTAATCGTGTATTACGAGGTTCCATTAGGACAGAGAGACGAAGTAAAACAAAAGTTTGATAACATGATTAGAAACCTAATGACTTTACAAAGAAATTAATTTATTAATATTGATAACTTTTTAATACAATTAAAAATTACTTTATTTGAAATAAAAATGTCTGCAAACGAGGAGACTGATTTTACAAAATTCCTTTTTACATTTACCAAAAATATTTTGAATTTTGATAGGTCTATAAGACGAATAGGAATTA
>DASQLB010000362.1:0-9395 GCA_035630235.1 Nitrososphaeraceae archaeon
ACTGTTTAAATCGACATAGAAGTAAAATTAAAATTTTCCTTATGTAACTTTATAAGAAAATAGCTTAATTGATTAAATTCCAGACTATAATATGAATCCAATTTTGTATTTAATCTTTCATCTGATTTTATATTTATTGAAAGATCTGCATTTCTAAAAGCAGAATTGTCATTTTCTGAATCTCCTAAATACAAAATATTTTTGGTACGATCTAAATTTAATAATACGCGAATTTCATTTACGATATCACCCTTATTGCAATATATAGAATATATATCTAAAAAAGGATGTGTTAGATATTTTTGAATATATAGATTATTGTTTGGAGGTAAATTTATTTTTATATACTCATAAATTTTATCTACTATTCGAGGTTCGATATTTATTTTGTAACTTTCCCATTTTAAGAGATGTCTATAGTCAAAAGAAACTCCTGCAAGTAACTTTTCTTTGTGAGTATATTTTTTTAGGATCTTTATATCCTGAAAATTTTGTGAAATAATTGAGGATAAATCTTCTAGGATAGATGAATTCTGAATAAGTTTCTCTTTTTGTTTAATCCGATATCTAGCTAACGTATTAGTTTTAAATTTATCTTTTAAGTCAATTGGATTGGATATTGTTTCGTAATTGACTAAGCCGTTGTTAAAATCTTTCTTGTTTTTTTGTAAAAAAAAGGTTTCAATTCCCATGATTGAAGAAATTATTACAGCAAAATTTGAACATGGTTCTAAAAATGAAAAGTCCTTACTTGATACTATGCAAACAGGAATAGACTGTGAAATATCGTATAGAATATTATGAAGATCTTCTGGTAGAGAATTATTTAATGTTAATGATGTGGTAGGACACAGAGTCCCGTCATAATCCGAAAGTATTGCATCAATTTTCATAAATTTATATCTTTTTTGTTAAATATATACTATTTATTAGATAATTTTTATTTGATGTATTCAGTTCACAATAGTAACTCACGCATTTTAAAAGGAATTTTGATTATTTACTCTGTTAATAACTAAAAAAGTAAGATAAAATATTCTCATGCTAATAGACGAAGGTTTCACCTATTATTGTCTAAATTGGAAATTAAAAATAACATATTTGATGTATCCATTTTTACAATACCATTTATTTAAATATATAAAGATTCTATATATTGTACACTTGAAGTAATCTAACTTTATTATGCAACTTTTTTTTATTTCTTTAACAAAAATTCTTGCTTTCAAAGGTAAATATAATAGATATAACAACAATTTGATTTTATATTAATCTAACTTGCATGACATTACTCAGGTAAAACTATACAAAAACAATTATTAAAGATTCAAAAGAAATAATAAAAACAGGTATTCACAATTTAGATAAATTTAAAATTATTTATTTAATTTTTTTTAGATCTCTTAAATAGAGATTACCAAAATTAAAATAAAATTTTAAATGATTCTTATGGAGAAATATCATAAACGATCCTCAAGACATTTATTTGTTCGACCTTTAATTCAAAAGTCTATTTTAAGTATCTAAATTAATTTAACGGTATAATATAGGATTGCTTAAATATGATTATTTGGATATTATTCCTATTATTGAAGGATCCAATAGATAAATTAAATAATAATGACAGTGAGGATACCAACGAGCTTCTGAAAGATGAACCTTTATTTACAGAAAAAGAAGACAATCCATCTCATTCAATGAATGAATTACCCTCTAATGAATTGGTAGAATATGAGAAAGCTCTTGAGTTTTTAGACAAACTGTTAATGGTCAATCCAGATGATCCTAAATTATACTATGAAAAAGGATTCTTCTTTGAAATAGCTCAGAAATATCACGACGCGATAAAATCCTTTGACCAAGCCATAAATCTGGATAAAAATTATTTTGAAGCTTGGTATAGAAAGGGTCTTGCCCTTATCAATTTAGAAAAATATCACGAGGCGATAAAATCCTTTGACGAAGCCTTAACTATTAAGCCTTTAAACATTAACGCCTTAAATGAAAAAGGATTTTCTTTGAATAAAATTGGTCTTTATGAACAAGCTGCAGAATCCTACGAAAAAGTTTTGAAAATTAACCCTGATGATATACGTGCCTTAAACAATAAAGGTGTTGCATTAGCCAACAATAATAGCGCTAAAGATGCGATATACTATTATGATTTGGCACTAAATATAAAACCTGACGACTTTAATGCTTTGACTAACAAAGGGGTGGCACTTGCGAGTCTAGGCAAATATGAAGATGCGATATACTATTATGATTTGGCACTAAATATAAAACCATACGATATTAATGCTTTAAATAATAAAGGAGTTGCACTTGCGGGTTTAGGTAGATATGATGATGCACTTTATTATTATAATTCAGCAATTAACATAGACTCTGCGGTTGCCAAGACATATTACAATAAAGGAATTACCTTAGCAAATGTTTCACAATTTGAGGAAGCAATAGAGTGTTATGATCATGTACTAAGAATAAATCCTGATTTTCTAGACGCTTATTATAATAAGGCAGTTGCACTTGGAAGTCTTGATAAACATCAAGATGCAATTATATATTATGATGAGGTAATTTATAGAAATAGTGAATATATAACTGCATATTACGGAAAAGGTTATTCACTGGACTGTCTACAAAGATATGAGGAAGCAATAAAATGTTACGATCAAGTTATAAGAATAAATCCTGATTATGTAGATGCCTATTATGGAAAAGGTAAAGCTCTCGAGAAGCTCGGAATGAATTCTGAAGCAACAAAATATTTGACTATTGCAAAGAAACTAAAGACAATTTAATATTTCTTTTATATTTATTATATTTAACAAGAATATATTAAATATTATCTTTTAAAAAATTTAGAATATAATTGTAATATGACTCACTTTATATTTTATTTTTACTTATGATATATATATAGCTAAATAAAAAAAATTTGTATAGCCCGAAAAACTGTCTATGGAAAATGCCCGAGATGCCGAAGTAAAAGTCAATTAGAAATTATTTCTAATAATCCTGGGAAAGAGAAATTTAAATGTACAATATGTTTTCAAACCTTTGGAATTAATGATATGTAATAACTTTTTTTTGTTAAAGACCAATAGGAATACATGTAATATTCTAAGTCGATGCTGTAACGTTCCAACTAAGCATTAAATTTCAAATACAGTTTAAAGATTGATTTAAATGAATTTTTTCAATCTTTAAACTTAGATATACTCATATCTTAAAAATTGTCCGATCAATTTCAATATATACTTTCTATTATTAATTTCTCGAAATTGTAACAATCATACTTTTAGGAGTAATATAGATTTATCTACTCTTAATTTTTTTAGGATGGTTTGTTCTTATTATTCTGTAAAATCCTCAATTGTATTACAATAATACATATAATTTTTCTGTTATATTGATTAACATCAATAATATAGTAAAAACACAAAAAATTAAATTTTAATAAAACAAATTTCGGATCCTTTGAAATAATTATAATATCATATCTATAATAATCTTTTAAGATGGACTTTCAAAATTCTGTTCTTAATTTAAGGATAATAAAAAAAAAATTTGACCGTTATTAATTGTTGTGTTTAATTTAATATAATACTACTATATTTATGATTTCTTGTTTGAAAAGAATAGTGAAATATGAAGATATTAGTGATAAAATATGTTGATTATTACTTTTTATTAAATTTTTTATCCTCTCATTATAATGGTATTTAGATATAATCTAATTTAGGTTATAGTATACCTTATATTGCAGCTTAATAGATATAACCTTACAAGAGAATTACGGCAGATTTGTTAAGTTATCAGTAATTACTTCTCATTTTTTCCGTGCTTTTGTGTAATTAAAAGTGAAAAAAATAAAATGGAATCATCATTCGAAGAATTAGGAGTTAGTACTCCAATTGTTAAAGCACTCAATGAACATGGATATAAAAATCCATTTCCTATCCAACAAGAAGCTATACCAATTTTTCTTAAAGGTCTAGATATGATAGGTCAAGCACATACAGGCACTGGTAAAACAGCAGCCTATGCACTCCCATTGTTGACTAAAATACAAACTCGTGTTCCTGTTCAAGCGTTAATCTTAGTCCCAACAAGAGAATTAGCTTTACAAGTTACAAATGAAATTAACAAATTTTCAAAATATATAGGAATCAGAACAATATCGATTTATGGTGGACAGAGTATTGCAATACAACAGGAGCAATTAAGAAAAGGCGTCCAAATCGTTGTAGCTACTCCTGGCAGACTAATTGATCATCTAAAAAGAGGATCTATTCAACTGGATAATGTAAAATTTGTTGTTTTAGATGAGGCTGATAGGATGCTCGATATGGGTTTTATCGAGGATATTAAATTTATACTCTTTTACGTCAATGAAGATCGACAAACATGTCTTTTTTCAGCTACAATGCCAACTGAAATTATAAATCTTGCACAAGAATATATGCACGACTACTTAGAAATAAGACTAAACAAAGATGAGTTAAGTCTTGATACAATTGAACAATCTTATTTAATTGTAAAAGAGAACGAAAAATTCAAACATCTATGTACCCTTATACAAAATAGAAACAAAAAACAACAAACTATTATATTTGTCTCCACAAAACAAAGGACAGAAAAAGTATTCCATTTTTTGAAGGAAGATGGATTCAAGACTACCATGATTCATGGAGATCTTTCCCAAAAACAAAGAAACTCAGCTATTTACAGATTCAGAAATGGAACCGAGGATATTCTTGTTGCTACTGATATAGTAGCAAGAGGAATAGATGTACCAGCTGTAGGTCATGTAATTAACTATGATGTGCCAGAAGATCCAGATACATATTTTCATAGAATAGGTAGAACAGCTCGAGCAGGAGGTAGCGGTATTGCAATATCCTTGGTATCAAATGAGAGAATAGACTCATTTACCAGAATTATGAGGAAGACCAAACAAAATATGCATAAACTTAATGACGAAATGGGAATTGAAATACCGGTCATACAAAGATCACCTTACCGGACATACTATCGTGACCGACCTTACAATAATTATTATAATGGTGGTAACAACGGATCTGGAAACACAACAAGATATAGTTATGGAAATAATTATCGTAACGGGTATAGGAGGAGTCCATATGGTAATTATCGCAACAACAATGACCGAAGAGAACAATAGATCTAATAAACGAAACAAAAATTAATTTTATTTATAAACATCTCTTTTTATTGATTGTTATATACTTTTGCAGAAAAAGTTATCAATAGATAAAATAATTTGTATCTTCATTTTTGTTAATAATTAGTTAAGTAACCTTGTATGAATAATTCTAATCTAAATCGTTTCTGTTAAAAAGAAGATATTAATTCTTTATTGCAATAGGAATATATAAATTATTGTCCAATAAAATCAAAGATTTTAATCTGAACACAAATAATATGAGATAAGTTTCAGATTATATCATAATCATATATTATAGGTTCTTAGAAAATTGGTCGCAAAGATGAAAGATCATCATCATCATCATCTTCCAGATCACCCTCATTAAAATCATCATCATTATTATCAGGAGATAAACTCTTATCTATAATATCGCATGGACCATCACTTTTGTCATTTTCGACAGAATTAAAATCGATAACTTCATCGTCTTCATCACATATGAATAAATCTGATCCACTTCCTCCTTCTAGTTCATCACTACCTATTCCTCCAACTAATTTGTCATTGTCTTTACCACCATTTAGAGTATCATCACCTGCATCACCATATAATATATCCTCGCCCGGTCCTCCTTCAAATTTATCGTCTCCTTCTTTGCCATATATGATATCATTGCCTTCTTCTCCAGTAATTTCATCGTCTCCAGAGCCTCCACGGATTTTATCATCATTGGGTGTCCCTTCAATTGATACTTCTATTTTTGGTTTTTCCTGGATATTTTTTTTAGATGCCTCATTTTCTAAAATTATCGTTGAGTTAGTTTGAGCGTTTATAAATTCTAAAGTAACAAAATTCAACAAAAATATTATTAAGACGAAACCAAACCTCAACAATCCTATAAACTTATTGTATTAATACAATTTATACATTTCAATAACTTTTGAAAAACGAATTTATAAGATTAAATATAGTAAAATTAATACTTTATAATAATATATTAAAATCTTATAATGAACTTTACTAAGGCTTATTTCATCAAGATCGTTTGTAACAATTATTTTATTAGTAGAAGATTCTTTTAAACAGCAATTATTCATTATATATGATAATTATAAAAATTTTCTATACTTGTATATTTTTGTGATTAATTTTCTCGATCTATAATAAGTATGTTAGAATGTTTTCTCGAGATATTAATCGAAAGGAAATTTGAGTAATGAAATAGTCATTTATAATATTTTTATTCTTTAAACAAATTTTGATATTTAATCTAACGAAAATATGTATTATACTCCTTAATTAAAGATAATAAAGATAGTGAATTTTTATTTCAAAACATATTACTTACAATTGGGTCAAAAGGATTAAACACTATGTTAATATACTGTTTATTCAGTTTCTATGATCTTTTTTTAATAAACTTATCACAACCTACATAACACTATGAGTAAAATTCAGATAACCTACTAAAAAAATGAAAAAAGAGTCGTTTTTATAATTGAAAAAACGTGTATAATAAGCTAGTAAAAAATAATGCATAATCCCATTTAAGCTCATGTCTAGATCTGTAAACCCACGCGAGTTCCAAAAATAAATGCGTATGTTTCGTTATTATTCATAACTATGTATAGAAAATTTTTATATGATTCATATTATAAAATATTATTTCTATTTCCATCAAGTGATATGATATAACTTTACATCTCATACCATTTCCATTTGATGACACATTAGGATAATTTCCACATATTTTGATGTATAAATTTATTCAATCTCTAAGCTATTAGGTCGCTTCTAGTTAATTGCGGATCCTAGAAAATAAAAATCGGTTTATCTGAAATCCATTTGGTGTTATTTCTAACAGAGCAATTGGTTCAATTATCTGGATCCGTCTCCTCTTGAAGAGTTGTTTAAATAAATTTAACTCATCCTATTTAGAGGTCAATTATTAGGTTCCCATATCATGCTCTTCAACGGTTTAAAAGTTATATCGAAATTATTATTTGAGCTTTGAACAAAATATTTTGAAGAATGAGGATCGAGGGTATAAATGGAAGACTATTAGTTTAATGAAGACTTTTAAATACTATTTATATTTAATTTAAATAAGGATCATATTAGTTGTGACTGATAATGATAATACTCCTTCACAAAATAGAACCAACGAAGGTGATAATAAAATTTTTAATAGAAGTAAAGATTTAGCATTTAAAGAAAAAAAACGAATAGTCATAACTTCTATGATAGCATCTGCATGTCTTGCTATTCTCAAACTTATTATTGGTTTTTCTAGTAATAGCCTCGGAATCCTTTCAGAATCATTCCATTCTGGACTTGATGTACTTGCTGCTCTTATGACTTTTTATGCTATTAGAATTGTAACTAAACCTCCAGATTCAAAATTTACCTATGGTTATGCTAAAATTGAGAGTCTTTCCAGTCTCGCAGAAATATTGCTTCTTTTTCTGGTTGCAGGGTATATTTTTTATGAAGGGTTGGAGAGAATATTTTTTAAAAGTATAGAGCCTAATATAACATTTTTTTCATTTGCAATAATGATTATTTCAATAATAGTTGATTTTTGGAGATCCAAAACATTGTTTAGAGTGGCTCGAAAATATGGTAGTCAGGCCATTGAGGCAGATGCCCTACATTTTAAAGCTGATATGATCTCGTCTTCGATTGTTATTGTAGGACTTGCTACTGTCTTATTTTTTAAAATACCAAACGCAGATGCATATGCTGCATTAATAATTTCATGTATGATAATATATACATCATTAGGGCTTGGAAAACGTACGTTAGACGTTCTTTTGGATAAAGCCCCTAAAGGCATTAATCACATGGTATTGGAATCAATTTCTGGACTAGAAGGAGTCGATAGAGCACACGATGTTAGAGTGAGAAATGTAGGAACTGAAATTTTCATTGATCTTCATATAGAAGTACCTAGAACATCGACCAATGATAAAGCACATAAAATCGCCACTAATGTTGAAAACAAAATTAGAAAAATAATCCCAAATTCAGATGTACTAGTTCATGTAGATGCTATAGAATCTGAATCAGAAACCTTAACCGATATCATACGATTAATTGCCTCAGAAACTAATGGTATTAAAAATGTACATTCAATATATTTCTCTCAATTACCATCATTTTCAAATAAACAACCTGAGAAAAGTTTCCATGAAACTAATTTAATTGAAGGTAATTATAACGAATTCATTGATAATAAAATTTCTAAAGAGTTTCGAAGTAAAAATATCAATAGTAATCAATTGTTACATTTGTATTTAGACGTTCAAGTAGATAGTGGATTAGATCTTATGGAGGCTCATAATATTATAGAAACTTTTGAGTCAAAAGTAAAGAAAGAGATTCCAGTTATACAACATATTACAACTCACATTGAATTTGAGACTGAGGAGATTAAAACAATCGGAATTGAAAAAGAAGTTAATTCTTCATACGTAGAAAAGATCCGTAAATCTTGTTTTAAAATAAAAGGAGTAGTTGATTGTAAGGATATTGGAATAGTGGATATGGCTGGGGATCAACATATTACTTTAACAATAACAATTAACGCATTGAATCCAAACAATCTTTCTATTTATGATGCTCATCAAATTGCTACTGATGTTCAAAAAATGGTAATGAATGATACAGCCGCTTCTAAAGTCGTAGTACATACCGAACCATTATAGAATGGCTCTAGACTTATTGAAAAATGTTAAGTATTCTGCGGAAAAATCTTCTATGAAAAAAGCAATTTATCTTTCTTTGAATAGTTATTTAGGAATTACCATCTTATTCAAGATTAACCTTATCGTTAATAGTAAATTCCTATCTAGTTCATGTTTAGTTACGCCTGTTCTATAGAGTAAAGAATACATCAGATTTGAAATTGAAATTTTAGATTTTATTATTTGTAGCTTTCAATCGAATGGTAAAAAAAGTATAAATTTGGCATTAATGATTTTACAATATTTACTTTAAATCTACTCCAACGAGCTTTAGGTAATCCTGATGTAAATCTAAATGATGATGTTAAAAAAATTGAACACTGATAATATTGATGATTATTTATTGCTGATCTTACAAATTATTTCACGGCCTTCAAGGTAATTTCATCGGCATAAATTAATTCATTAATAGATAAATTAACTTAATAGGTAAACTACTAAATAAGAAAGGCGGATCGATGCTTTACAAAATT
>DASQLB010000363.1:0-2083 GCA_035630235.1 Nitrososphaeraceae archaeon
GGACAGACATACAGATTCAATATTGATAATCCAAATGATAAAGTTCAAGTAGATAAAACCGATAAATCAAACGTTTTTACACAACAAAATATTGATGGAAGTTGGAGAATAGACTATGGAAAACCAAGAATAGATATCCATACCAAGGATGCTGGAATATTACCTGATAAAGTGGACCAATTAAATAATCTGTCTAAAGGTAAAATTCAAAGTTGGAATTTTTCTGAATTAAAAAAGATTGGATATTGGTATAAACCGACTGATTGGAAAAATATAGAAGTCACTTTGATTTTTAAACTTCTTGATTCGGCACGTTCTAAAGGCGAACAGCATTCTATTTCAATAGTAACTAGATCAATATCTCATAGTCAACTTGATAATGAATATAAAAAGTCCGATGATGAACCATTTTTTTGTGGAGGATCAAGTTACCATAATAACCTTTCCAACGACGGTAAAGTTAGAATGAAAAAAGAACAATTTCATATTGATTATGAATGGGAAAGATACAATTCAGAAATGTTAACAGTGGGAGATATATACAATAAAATAATTGGGTTCAAAGCCATAGTATACAATGTTAATGATACTGCAGTAAAACTAGAAACTTGGGTAGATACACAACATCAAGGTAGAGGACCATATAAAAAAGTACATGAAGGAATAGATTTGGGTAATTGGGGTGATAATATGAAATTATGTGGTGCTGAAAAAGAAGGTCAAGCAATTACATGGGGTTCTCCAATTGTTATACTCAAAGCAAATGATTTTAAATTTGACATATACGACCTAGAAATAAGAGAAATAGTTCCTCCACTATCTATTTATAACAAATAGTATTTTTTATAATTTGAATATTCCAGGCAAAAGAAGTAGTAGTAAAGCATGATCGTATATATTTGATAAAATGTTATATTATTCGAACATTTTATCATATCCTATAATATACTAAAATATCTCTAAAATAAAATAAAACTATTAATTTCATTCAACCGAGTTATACAAAAAAAGGATTATTTGATAAAAATTTTACTATAATTTTTATTCCTTCAAAATTTATAGTGTAACGATAAATATATGATAATAAGTTCTTATTATTTAGGTAATTATATGACATTTAAAATCCAATTAAGTAATTTCCTTCTATAATTGTTAGAGTTTTTTCTCTGTAGTATGTAGGTATCAAAGGGGCGATGCCAAAAATATAACCTTTTACCTAATTTTATTCTGAGGAAGGAGATTTACTAATAATATCCAGTTGATTATCTAGATCTGGTAATATTTCTTACAATATTTTCATATATTATGAGTTATATTGGTTCCACTATTGCAAATTTTTGTATATATTTTTATGCCGATCTAAACTTGGTATCTAAAATTTTGCATAGTAATTGAGATATCTATAATATTTTTTTAATTCTATGTTTTTATTTGAACTAATTATTGCTTTCTGTATGTTTTGGTCTTGATTTTTGGATTTTACCCTTTTTGTTATTTCTTTACTAGATTCTTCCCTCTAATATTTGATTATTATATACTTTTTATGGCTATAGCATATTTTAATTGCTTAAATATATATTCTAAGAAAATTAGTCTGACTCAATGAAATTTAACTCAAGTCGACAGAATTTAAAAATCATCTTACTACAAAAACATGACAATGAGCATATGTTACTACTCCTGACGCAGTACTACCCAACAATATTCTTTTAAATCCACTGCTCCCACTCTTTCCTAATATAATAACATCAGTATTTTCTTTTTCAGCATAATCCACTATTGCTCCAACGATAGACATAGGAGTTGTTATAACATCGGTTGTAATTTTGTTATTATATCCTTTATTCTTAAGATAATCTATTATTTTATTAAACCATTTTTCTGCTTCTTTTTTATATTGATCAAGATGATGGGGAGTAACCATTCCAAAAACTCCTGATGAATCTCCATGTTTTATTTGTGATGGAACGACAGATAAAAGAATTATTTCTGCATCATATGTGGAGGCAAAATCTATTGCATATGTAGCAGTAGTTAATGAAGATGGCGATCCATCAATTGGAACTAAGATTTTTGAAAATTT
>DASQLB010000364.1:0-3729 GCA_035630235.1 Nitrososphaeraceae archaeon
ATTGATACTGAAATTTTATTTAATGAATTTAGTGAAAATATTGGTCCAATGCAATGGCACTTAATAGCTAATAAAATAATAGAGAAGGTTAATTCTGGAAACTATGATGGTATCATAATTTCTCATGGTACTGATACAATGAGTTATACCGCAGCTGCATTAAGTTTTGCGTTACAAGACCTTCCTATCCCTGTTATAATGGTCGGTGCACAAAGATCTTCTGATCGGCCTTCTTCTGATGCGTCTTCCAATCTTATTGCATCGGTTATTTTTGCAACTCAATTGGATTACTCTGGGGTATTTGTGGCTATGCATGGGAGTATATCTGATGAAGAAATATACTGTCACATAGGTACAAGAATAAGGAAAAATCATACAAGTAAACGCGACGCATTTAAATCAATAGATATTTCTCCAATTGCAGTTGTACAAGACGATCGAATCGAAATAAAAAAAATTCCTTCAAATATAATTTTACATAAAACCAAAAATAGCAACAAAATAAACAAAGAATTCAATATACTATCTAAAACTAAATTCGACGATAGAGTTTTTCTATTAAAATATTACCCAGGACTTAATCCAATATTAATAGAAAATGTACAAAAATTAGGATACAAAGTAATAATAATAGAAGGAACAGGCCTAGGTCATATTAATAGAAACTGTTTTTCTTATTTAAAAGAAGCAATAGCGTCTGGAATGTTAGTTTTTATGACATCTCAGTGTATTTGGGGTAGAACAAATCTAAATGTCTATGATACAGGTAGAGATCTACAAAAAATTGGTGTAATACCACTATCTAATATGCTTTCTGAAACTGCTATGGTAAAAGCTATGTGGCTGTTAGCAAATTATAATGATTTAGATTATATCAGAAATAAAATGCAGGAAAATATTTCAAATGAGATTACTTTTATAACTCCAATTGTAGAGTAATAATTTCATAATAGTTAAAATTATACAATTTTATCAATGAATGATGTACTATTGGTATGAATGAAATAATTTTAAAAGTTGGCTTTGAAATTCATCAGCAATTAGCTACAAAAAACAAGTTATTTTGCAACTGTAAATGCCTAGAAGCAGAAAATTACGATTTTACTTTTTTAAGAAAATTGCGTCCCGCCCAAAGTGAGCTAGGATCGTATGATCGAGCTAGTATCTTTGAATTTACAAAAATGCGTACGATCAAATATCATTCTTCTTATACTGCGAGTTGTTTGGTTGAAGCAGATGAAGAACCACCACATGAAATAAATAGAGATGCTATGGACACTGCATTGATAATCTCTCTTGCTCTTAATTCTAACATTATTGATGAGATAAATGTTATGAGAAAAATAGTTATTGACGGATCAAATACCTCTGGATTTCAAAGAACAATGTTAATTTCTTATGGTGGTCATTTACAGGTCAATGGGAAAAAAATAGGAGTACAGACTATTTGTTTGGAAGAGGATTCTGGGAAGTTATTATCAGATAATGGAAAGTTTAAAGAATATGGACTCGATAGACTTGGAATTCCACTAATTGAAATTGCTCTTGAACCTGTTATTGGGACACCAACAGAAATAGTAAAAATAGCTCTTACTTTAGGAAGGCTTTTGAGGGCAAGTAAACGTGTAGCGAGAGGACTAGGAAGTATTAGACAGGACGTAAACATATCCATTAATAATGGAAAAGGTATTGTAGAAATAAAAGGAGTTCAGAGACTAGATCAATTAATAAAAGTAATAGAATATGAAACAATAAGACAACACGGTTTAATTTTAATTGCTGAAAAAATGAATAGAGAAAGAAAATCAAATGATATAGTAATTGGAGATAAAATTTTAGATATTACTAGCATTTTTAAGAATTCATCCTCTAAAATAGTACAAAAAGTAATTTCTAACAATGGGAATATTTTCATGGCTATACGTGTAAAAGGTTTTAAAGGATTATTTGGATTTGAGCCATATCCAGGTATACGAATAGGTAAACAATTAGGAGAACTAGTAAGATTTTATGAATTCGGAGGCCTATTTCATTCAGATGAGTTACCTAATTACGGTATAACAGATATAGAAGTTAAAAAGATTAATGAAATATTAGATATTGATACCTCAAAAGATGGTTTTATTATTCTTGGTGGACCTAGAGAAAAAATGTCAATTGCAATAAGTGCAATATGTGAGAGGCTCAATAATTTTAGTTCAGGTGTTCCATCAGAAACTAGAGCAGCTACGTTTGATGGAAAAACAATATACAGTAGGCCAAAACCAGGATCAGCACGAATGTATCCAGAAACAGACATATCTCCATTTAAAATAACAAATGATATTCTTGTTCCTCTAAAAGAAAAAGTTCCAAAATCTTGGAATGAAACTATTTCATACTTAGCAAAGAAATATCAATTAAATGAAAATTTAGCTGAAAAAATATTTGATTCTAACTATTTTGAAATATTTGAAGTACTTAGTAGTTTAACTAAAGTCTCTCCATCATTTATAGCATCAAAACTCACCGAAAGTATTCTAAACTTAGAAAGACAAGGTTATGATTCTAGTGTATTAAATAATAATATTCTATTAGATATTTTTACAAGACTAGATTCTGGTCTTATTGCTAAAGAATCAATTAGTTTGATTATGGAAAAGTTGATGAATAGGACAACAAAAAGTGTTGATGAATCAATCAAGGTTCTTGGAATCAAATCAATTAGTGATGAAGAACTCGAAAAAATAATTGATAAAATTATAGAGGATAATATATTGATTATACAAGAAAAAGGAATAGATGCAACTAGTGCTTTGATGGGAAAATGTATGACTGTTCTTCGTGGTAAAGTTAACGGAAAAAAAATAAATGATTTGATAAATAACAAATTAAGTGTTATATTATCAAAACCGTAAAAAATGAATTTTTTTTATATATTAATTTTATTTTTTGAAATTGATCATATTTTAAATTAAACCAAATTTTTATATACGAATCCAAAGAGAAATGAAATTTAATTTATTATTTTATAATATAAATATACTATTATATTTGGCTACTTCAATTGAATATAGAGAACATATTTTGATATTTTAAATTCATTTTTTCTATTGAAATTTAATGATTATATGTTTGGTATTATAATACTTTAAAAAATAATATCAAAACTAATCTCTTATTTTATTAAATTATCTTATTAATTTTTACTAATACTTTATTTTTATGTTTATAATAATTGGAGACTATATTTAATAGAAAATAATTATTTTATTCTGTTTCCGATTAATATAAGAATAAGTAGTTTAATTATATACTTGTCTATGGATAAAAAAACAAAATCCAGTAATAAAAAAACAAATAAAAAATCTACAGCTGCAGTTAGTAGAAAGAAAGCAACAACACCCGCAAAGAAAACAACAACACCAGCAAAGAAAGCAACTGCAAAGAAAGCAACAACACCAGCAAAGAAAGCAACTGCAAAGAAAGCAACAACACCAGCAAAGAAAGCAACTGCAAAGAAAGCAACAACACCAGCAAAGAAAGCAACAACACCAGCAAAGAAAGCAACAACACCAGCAAAGAAAGCAACAACACCAGCAAAGAAAGCAACTGCAAAGAAAGCAACAACACCAGCAAAGAAAGCAACTGCAAGAAGAAAAGCAACAGAAATTAATGAACTACAAAAATCATCAGAAAATGTTCCAGAGAGTCCAATAGAGAGTCCAATAGAGAGTCCAATAGAGAGTC
>DASQLB010000365.1:0-2366 GCA_035630235.1 Nitrososphaeraceae archaeon
ATGCTTTATAGAGCAATTGGAGAATACGACAATTATATTTCCCGAATAGGTTATGCCAGTAGCTGTGACGGTTTTAAATTTGATAGACGTCATAACATTGCGATTTGTCCAACAGAAGATTACGAAAAACATGGAATGGAAGACCCACGAATAACACAAATTGAAGATAAAATCTTTGTTACTTATGTAGTTCTTTCAGAGAACGTGAAAAAACATCCAAAGATATTTTCTGCATTAGCAGTTACAAAAAATTATGAGGAATTTGATAAATTAGGTATTATTACCAAAGACTTTGATAATAACAAAGACGTAATTTTCTTTCCAGATAAATTTAAAATAGACGGTAACTTTTCTAATAATGGTTCATTTCTCATATTACATAGACCTACCACTTTGAGTAATCCCGATTATCAGATAAGCAGGCCTAGTATATGGTTGAGTATAAGTAATTCTGAATTAATCATACGTAATTCTATGTTACTTTTAAAGCCAGAACAAGACTGGGAGCACCTCAAAATTGGTGCAGGCCCGTCACCTATTAAAACAAAAAAAGGATGGTTATTAATTTATCATGGTGTAAGTTCAGACAAAATTTATCGTGCGGGAGCAGCACTTTTAGATCTCAATGATCCACGGAAAGTTATTGCGAGGACGAAAAAACCTCTCTTGGAACCAGTTGAAGACTACGAAAAAATAGGTGATGTTGACAATGTTGTTTTTCCTACTGGTACAGTCATAATTGATAATAAACTTCTCTTATATTATGGAGGTGCTGATCGAGTATGTTGTGTTGCAAGCGCTAATATTGATGAACTAATTGAACATATTTTAAAAGACTCAATAACAGCCTAGATTCCATAATAAATTTACTTAGATATTTAAAAATCGAAATTTTATTTTGCTTATTTTAAACTGCTTAATGTAAAAATTTTATTTTAGTGTGAGGGTATTAGAAGTAGTTATTTATAGTACCCATAATTTAGAGTATATCTATATCTAATATTGTTTTCTATCTAACAGTCAATAATTATATTTTTATTATAGAAAAATACTTTAATTTGGATAAATCTCGTTGGTCACTTACAATAGACGTATTATAACTCAAGCAGGAGGGGTATTTGGAGATACATCTCTCGATGATGCAATATCTTTAGATTTATCATTTTCTTCTGTTGAATAAGCTATTGATTCTGATTCTATTCCTCTTTGTTTTAGAAAACAATCATCACATATCCAATTTCCATTAAAAAATTTTCCTAATTTAATCACATTATCATTTTCAACTTTAATAGAGACTAAGTCTGTAACTGTTGAGCCACATTCTAGACAATTATGAGTATTAAGATGATCCATACAATTTATTGATCAAACAAGTTTTTAAGGATTAGATAATAACTAATCAGCACATTTATTAATTATAACTTTTTTTTAATTTTTTTTCTATAGTTATGAAAACCGATTGTTATATATTGTAAGAAGTTAAAGGTTTCTCCCCTATATCAAGTATAATAAATTTATTATTTTAGAAATCACCTCAAAATATAATCCTGATATTTTTATGTTAAGTTATTAATAATCGTTCTTCTGTTACAGAATCAAAAAAATGTATATTTTTATATTTTACTACCAAATTAAATTCATCGTTTTGTTTATAGTAAAATTTATCGGTATTTGATGAAACTTTAACTATACTATTGTTTTCTAATTTAAATTCATAAATTACCTCATCTCCAAGTAATTCAGTAAATAAAAGTCGTCCTTTAAGAGATAGGGTATCTATTTCATTTCTGTGATTTGTTTCATAAATTAAAATATCTTTAGGTCTAATTCCCAAAAGAACTTCAGAAGATTGGTCTTCTGAAAGAGGTAAATTTATTTTTGAAATTTTAACGACGAGTTGAGAAGAATATAGATTAATATCTTGAGGGCTTTGCGATATTTTGAAGTTTAAAAAATTCATAGGTGGATTTCCTATAAAATTGGCAACAAAAACGTTTTTAGGTTTATAATAAATCTCATGAGGTGAACCTATCTGTTGGATTATTCCTTTATTCATAACAATGATTTGATCTGCCATACTCATTGCTTCAATCTGGTCGTGAGTTATATAGATGGTCGTGATTCCTATTTTCTTTTGTAATTTCTTGATTTCTGTTCTCATTTGCATACGTAATTTAGCGTCCAAATTGCTGAGAGGTTCATCCATTAGAAATAATTTAGGTTTTCTAACTAGTGCTCTTGCTAAAGCCACTCTTTGCATTTGACCACCACTCAGTTCTTTTGGCTTTCGTTTAAGAAAAAGAGAAAGTTCCAATAGACTAGCGGTATTTTCGACTTGATTTTTTATTTCATTTTTAGATAATTTT
>DASQLB010000366.1:0-8967 GCA_035630235.1 Nitrososphaeraceae archaeon
AACTATAAGAAGTGAAATTGTAGTTTGTAATTGACTTTCAATAAATTTGATCTGTATTTTTTTGGAATTTTGTTGTATATTTTTTTCTTCTTGTTTGTATTCTAATTGTTTATTTTCTTTTTTATCTTTTTCTTCTATTTCATCATCAGTTTGTATATTTTCCAATTCTCTTTTTGTAACTTGTAATTTGTTGTCAATTGGCGTCATAATTTTGATATTTATATTATTACCTTTCTCGGATGCAATTTTAGCTAAAAATTTTATTAGTCCTGTTCTTTCCTGACGGTGAAATGCATTTGCAGTAGAAAATATTATCAATATTTCATCTTTAGTTGATTTTAAAAGATCGAATGATAGTTGCTGAACTTCAAAAGGATTTCTAATAATCTCTATACCTTCTGATTCTAAATCTTGTTCTAACTCTGCTATTCTATCACTAGCATCAATACTACTATACCATAATTTTTCAAATATTGAAAGAAAATGTCTAATATATAGAGGTTCATTGCTTGTTAAAAGACTTTGAACCATTTTCCCCTTTTCCATCTCTTCTATAGTTGCATTTATCTCGTTATTGCCTAATGCAAAATTAATAGGGGGAAGATTTTTAATATGATGAATTTGCATCCCCATCTTTAAAAATATTTTAGCTATCTCAAGATTTTGCTTTTCTATATTGCAAATCCATTTTATTCCTTTACTTTCTCCTTTTTTATATTTATCAAGTATTTTTTTATAATGATCAAAAAAATTATTGTATATTAATTGCATTCCACCATAAGATGATACAATTAACAATTGAGAGGATGTTTCTGCTAAATGAATAATTCTATTTATGATTTCGTTTGGTTTTTCTATAATTTTTGCTTCATAAATAATCTCTATACCTTTGTCTTCTTCCTCTAATATCTTTTGTTTAGCCAGATTTTTACGATTTTCAATTTTGAGAAATAAGTGACTATTTTCAATTTCCTTTATTTTGTTTTCCGCGGGAATTGCTTTATTCCAAAGAATATTAAAAAAGTGTTGTTGTTCATCTATAAATGATTTAATATTACTATAGATAATTTCTGAGATAATTTTTTTATCTCTTTTTTCATTTAAACTATAATAACCAACATGCGAAATATATTCTGATTCACTTAAAATAAAATTGCTCTTTAATCTATCTAAATGTTTAAGCTCGTCTACTATTGGATAAAGTTCTTTACAATATTCAATATTATCTTCCCTAATTTCAGTAA
This sequence comes from Nitrososphaeraceae archaeon, assembly GCA_035630235.1. Taxonomy (GTDB): domain Archaea; phylum Thermoproteota; class Nitrososphaeria; order Nitrososphaerales; family Nitrososphaeraceae; genus TH1177. The sequence continues at coordinate 1,245 of DASQLB010000366.1, forward strand.
TGTATCTTATGGTTAGTCCTCTTTTTTTTGCTTCAATAATTGATTCTTTGATTGATTCGAGCTCAACTAATGATATTGATGAAGATAATTTATAGTAGTTTATACAATTATCAACCTTTATCTTTGTATTATCAAACAATTGTGATTGTGATTTGATTATGTTTTGAAGGCCATGTACAATCTTTATTCTTTGAGCATCTAAATGTGATGAATGTATCTTTGTTATTTTCTTTGATGTCAAAGATAGAATATTATAATTGATTATTAGATATAAAGAAACTGGTAAATAGGGAGCAGAAATTATCATAAGTAACATACTTTTAACTATTACCTGTATCGTACTATTGAATAAACCATAATTCAAACGTTAGAATAGCAGAATTCATTACATATTTAATCAAACAATGCAGAATTAAATCATATCTACATTATTCTATGGCAGTTATTTGCCTACACCTAGTTAATGTTATTAGTATTGCCACTTAATTTAGGTTGAGTAACTCTCAAATACTCTCAAACTAATATGAAAATAAATTCTTGTTCGTGTTACAAAATAATACTCTTACTCCCAAAAGTGGAAAAAGGGTCTTAGTAGTCGATGATGAATTTGATATTGGGTTATGGCTAAAGACAGTTTTAGAAGGTAATGGTTTTATAGTAGATTACTATTGTAACCCTCTCATTGCATTAAAAGAGTTTAAGTCTAATTTTTACGAATTATTAATTTTAGATATAAAAATGTCTTTAATGGATGGATTTCAATTATATAGAGAAATAAGAAAGAGGGATGACAAACCAAAAATATGTTTCTTAACTGCTGGTGAAGAAACAGAAGATATAAAAACAGAATTATCAGAGGCAGTTTATTTTATTAGAAAGCCTATAGAAAATGAAGAATTGCTTCTAATCATAAATATTATAGTAAATAAATAAAAGATTAAACGCAAAATTATTGAAAAATCAAATACTTAAGATAGAAAATAATCTAGATTTACTTTGATCAACTTAGATATACTTTTTATGTTTATAAGTGAAAAAAATTAAATTAAAATATAGATACGTTAGAACTAATTGACAAGTAAATAGATATGCTTGGTATTTCATAATAAACACCAAGTAATTACTATTATTTTGGTTTATCTTATTTTATAATTGTCTCTTTAGGTGTCTTAAAATCAAATATCTTGTACAATTTAAAAATTGTATAAATGGCTATATATGATTTAACTATAAAAATAAAATTTTGATAGTTTTTCAGAAATGAGTGTTGATCAATTTAAGTTTTAAATTCATTAATATAAATTTAGTCGATCTATTATTAATATATCAATATATGAAAATGAAATATTTGTATACTATGAGGACAGTGGGATGTGAAACAAATTTGAAATACATTTTGATCCCAAACATTTCTATAGGCGGATCTATAGTAAAAACAATATAATTAACAATACAAATGATAATATTTTTAGTATTTAAAAAGTTATTATATAATATATGAGTTATGAAATAAAAGGAGAAAGCCCACAAAGACATAAAAGAACCAGATCTTTAGAAAATGTTCTTATCATGCAAGGAGGTGGCTCTTTTGGATCTTTTGCCTGCGGTGTGTTTAAGGCATTAGTAAAACAAAAAATAAGAATAGATATAGTTGCTGGTACTTCTATTGGTGCTGTAAATGCTGCCATAATTGCAGGTAGTAAAAGCGATCAACCAGAAAAAGATCTAGAAGACTTTTGGCTTGAAGTAAGTGAAAGTAATATGCAAATTATTCCGGATTTATGGATGTATGAGTGGGACTCCTATAATAAAGAATATTTGGTCAAAAAAATATCGTCAGCTTCAGTAAACGCTGCAATTTTTGGAGTTCCAAAAATGTTTGTTCCTCGATGGCAATGGGGAAATAGTTCTAGCTTAATAAGAAAAATGGATGACGGTAGTTATTTTGATCCACAAAATTGGACTTATATATACGATCACTCTCCGCTTGAAAAAACACTTGAAAAATATATTGATTATAAAAAATTAAACCTTGCTGCCCGAGAAGAAGAAAAACCAAATGTTCTTCGACTTATTATGACTGCTGTAAATGTTATGACTGGAAAACCTCTTGTTTTTGATAATACCTTAACAGAAATTAAGGCAAAACACATCCTCGCCTGTTCGGGTTATCCAATTTATGGATTTCCTTGGGTTGAGGTAGAAGACAATGTATATGGTTGGGATGGAAGCCTACTTAGTAATACACCAATTAGAGAGGTTCTTTTTGTATCTCCAAGAAATGATAAAAATATTTTTATTGTCGAGAACTATCCCCAAAAAATAGATCGTCTTCCCACAAATATGGTTGAAGTCATTAGTCGTTATAAAGATATTTTATTCTGTGACAAAGATATGTACAATATACAATTGTCAAAGTTAATAACCAGGCACATAAATCTCATAGAAAAATTATATGATGTATTCGAAAAATATACAGATAAAACTAAAATCATGGAAGATGAAATAAAAAAAATAAAAGAAGAGTATACCAATCTAATTGAAAACTATGGTGCAGAAATAAAATCTGTTACAAGAATTACAAGAAGTGAATCAGAGTCGCCTACAATGTTCCAGAATGCAGATTTCTCAACTAAAACAACAAAAAAATTAATAGAACAAGGGGAAAGAAAAACCCTGGAAAAGTTGGCGGATACTGAGACTTTGAAATTCGATTTTAATTTGTAAAGGAGTGTTATTAATTGATTAGACTCAGTCTAAAAATTCTATGTTTAGGTTTGTATCGCTTGAGTTTTACTCTTGCTATTAACAATTGCACTTCTTTCACATTTTGGGATTAAAGATTATCAATTTTATTACAGAAAATGTTAAAAGCCGTTTATCACTTAATTCTATATATTGTTGTTAATAATATAATACATATTAATAAAAACTGCTCTGTTAACTTAAGATTAATTCTTCTCTATTCAAAAATGAAACTTTACTTCTAATAAAACTAGGAATCTACTATAATTACAATAGCTAATTTTGTTATCATGGAATATTTATGAAATCAAACAATCCAGAAATTAATGGAACGTAAAATGCTAGCCAATTATATTAAGAATTCATAATTATAATAACATATTAATTAATGAAAAAAAGGTGTTTACTAATTGTTGTAGATAGTTTTAGTGGCATTATCCTATTTTTCCCCCGTTTCCTTCTCTACCCAACATAATATCAACCTCAAAGTATACTAACCCATTTATAGAATGGGGCAAGCGAGATTTATCCTATGTTGAAATAGTGAAGTAAATTTAACAATCCAAAGAACATTTAACAAAATACATACATCCTGTTAACTGCATTTGACAAAAACTAATGTAATGTTTTATCAATAACATATATGAGGAATGTCTATTAGAAAAGTCTATGTCAAATAATACTAATAATAGCCCTGCAGATACTGAAATAGCATCATCTGCTAGTAGGGAAGAAATAGTAAAAGGATTAAATGAAGACTTGGCAAGAGAATACAAAGCAATTATCCAATATGTGGTGTTCAGTTCGACATTAAAGGGGGCGCAATATGGAGATATAGCTCAACAATTGAAAGAACATGCCTCCCAAGAATTAGCACATGCGTTAGAGGTAGCCAAGCAAATCGATTATCTTGGAGGAGACCCGACTATGAAAAGTGAAGATGCTGAGTATTCCCAGGATTCAAAGACAATGCTTGAAATAGATTTAAGAGCCGAACAAGACACAATTAAGAATTATAGAGAAAGGATTCGTCAGGCTGAACGTGCTGGTGAATTTGCTTTATCTGAGACATTAAGAGGAATTATTGTACAGGAACAGGATCACGAAATAGATTTGAAAGATGCTCTAGGATAACGCTAATAAATCAATTTTCTTTACATCAATAAATATTTATTTTTACTCAAAAATTATTAGTTAACTCTAGCCAAAATATACCGTAATTCATAAAGAATAAGTGGGAATCTAATAATAATATTTTCTCAAATACTAATATAAAGATCTGGCATATTGGAATGGATTTTTGATAATTAATCTTTCTCATAGTAAAACAAACTGACAGATTCATTTTTTCTTTAAATATGTACAATCATGAGGATTGGAACACATAATCCAATCGGGCCAATGTTATTGATTCCCCTATTGTATAGGGGTTCATATACAAGGACCTCTTATATAATTATAAGAGGAGTAACAAAATAATAAATACCATTTAAATATTCAACAATTATAAAAAATGTAAATGAAATTCCTAATGCAGAGAATAGGAAAATAGTCTATGAATTTCTTGAATGTATGAAATATAACGATTCATCTGAAAATCATCAAATAAATAACTTAAAATGCATTATTATTTACTATTGCAATTGATAATAAATTCACACATTATTCTTCTAATTGTTGATTATAAACGATGTTAAGATAGTTAATAGTTAAAAAATTTAAAAATAAAATTTATTTGAATTTAATTTTATTCACCGCCAGAAGACCCACCGCTATCTGTGGAAGTACCTCCCAATGCTTGCCCCTGTGACAAACCTGTATCATTTGGTTGTTGTTGTCCCCCTAGTTCATCATTTTGTGCTAATACACTTTCAAATAATGTCGGGATTACTGCTGTAATTAAAGTGAATGCAAAAATTGATGATGGACTTATTATAGAATGAATTTTTGAATTCATGACAATTTGTAGTAAATAAAGTATATAATAATTAAAGACATGAACTTATTCCATTGATTTTTTATTATGTTATTAATTATTATATACTATACAAAAATTACATGTTATTATATTATTTTGCATCTTTACATTCAATTATATATCTTTTGATTCAATATATTTGTGTGCTAAGATATTGTAATCCATAAGGAAAAAGGAGGACAATTATGCTTGCATTAGATCCAATCATCTCCCTTGAGTTAGTAGAGAATTATTTCATTAATTATATTCTCTACTAACTTTAATTTTAGATATAGTAGATATTCTGCATACATGCAAACATCGCACATTTTTATGCAATATTCATCTTTCTTTAACATTGAAAAATTTTAAAAAAAATTGAACTCTAAAGGTTTTGTATATGATGTCCTAGATGAGCATGAAAAAGCATTAATCGGGTTTGAGAAAACATTGTCAATAGATCCAAATAATGTTCAAGCATTGAAATTGAAAGGAGATTCATTGTTAATTAGAAAGATACAATGAAGCAATAAAGATTCTTAATGCAGCATTAAAAGTAGATCCAAATAATAAAGAAGTATTAGAATTACTTCAAACAATGAATCTTGCAACAAAACAATAAAAGGTAAATTTTTTAATCTACAGTATACGAGATATTCTGGTTATCATAAAAAATAATTCCATAGCGTCTTTTTGAATAACCCTATCCCTGAATCTATCTCTGTTATGTATTAGATATTCTAAATTAATATCCATCCATAAATATTAGTGATAATACTAGTACTAACTACATTTTTGTAGTTAATCTAGTGGGATGTGAACAAATTTGACATAAATTTTGGTACCAATTTTTAATAGTTTGAATCATATATCAATAGGATCAAATACTATGTATAATAATAAGAGAAATTATTTGAGATTTTAGAAATTCTTCTTATATTATATTGGCTTGTTTTTCTATCATTATCTTCGATATACCTAGAGAGTAAATTCATAATCACAAGATTTTTCGGGGCCTTAAAATTTAACAAATTAATCCTCTTTTTATATGAATAAATAAAAATGAAGACTAGTAGTATTGTGTAAATAAAATTGCTATTAATTCTAGAGATGTACTATAATTCTGAAATAGAGGTTTGTACCTAATAAGAAGATGTATTTACTTAAATTATTAATGACTACATTTTTAATAATTACACTCACAATGTCAACTATAGTAGGTAATTCATTTGCACATACTTTTACAAACAATGAAAGTGCTGCCTTTTTGGCTTTAATTGATAATATGAAAATTCAAGCAAGTTTAATTCAACAATCTTTCTCGGCAGGAAATATAGACATAGCAAAACAGCATATTGATAAACTAAAAGAACTTTATAGTAATCATACAAATGAGGAAATAGCAGAGAAAAATGAGAGAATTGCCAATGAAATATCTACAACAATAAATTATTTTACGTCATCATCAAATCAAAATAATTTTTCTCAATCTCAAATTGATAATAATGTACAGAATCTTAATGCAATTTTAGATGAATCTATATCTGTAAGGATTCCTCAAGATGTTTTAAATAACTCCACAGTACACGCTCTGCATTTTGTTGAATTAGTCAATGCAGTAGATTTGAATTATAATGATACTCTAGTAGAACAAGATATTCAAAATATGCCCTTAGTTAATGATAATAAATCTAGATCTCAAATCGAAGACATCGTCTCTTATAATACTACAAGAGATCTATTGAATGTTGCAATAGATTTGTATGAAGCAAAATTAAAGAATAAAATAATAGTCAGTAATAACAATTCTGAAACTATTGACAAATTACAGGAAGGAATAAAGCAACTTAAAACATCTATAGAATTGAAAAAACCCTCTAGTGAAATAACTAACATTATGAATGGAGATGTATATCCAACATTGCAGGAGTTATATAACTTTAAACTAGGAGAGGAGGATGCCCATACAGAAGAAAAAGAACATAGTGGAGCACGTAAAACAGTAAGAGATTCAGTTACAGTATTATTACAAGGCTTGAGTATTCCAGCAACAGATTTTATACATCTTTATGATTCCACACCATACCATATAATGAATGGACATGTTGCTTTAAAAGTTCCATGTGGAGATGATAGCACTTCTCCAATTACAGTTTTAATTGGTTCAGCTCCCAACATGACAGCAGGAACCCTTGAAAATCTTCCCACTTTATCAACTCCAGGAGAGCAATGTCTATATCATGTTGATTTAATTCCAGGTGGAAATGTAACAACAATTACAGATATTGCTATATCTAATACTGGAGAAGAAGATATACAATTCCCACCAACTGCAACAGTAGTAATTGGTATAAATAAAGTAATGAAAGGAGAGCATGGAGAAGAACATTCTGAAAGTACAGAAGAACATGCTTCTACTACTAATACAGCAGCAGCAGAAGCTGAACACACAGAATAATAATAAGAAATGAATGAAAATAACATCTAAAAAATAGCTTTTTCTTTTTTAATTCATAACTATCATACATTTTAATTATCAAACATCTAACAAAAAAACTTCTTAAAAATCAAATTATCTAAGGTTCATATCTACTTGATCCCATTCAAGGTAAGGGTTCAATAACCAAAATCCAAAACTTACAGAGTTAGGTACTATCTGTAGTCAGGAATGTCTTTTACAAAATATACTTAGTCTGTAATAATAAAATTAAACGTGACTGTTAATTGGATGATTTAAAATTTTAGATTGTATTTATTTTTTATATTAATGATTCCCAAACTAAAGTCATAAGCAAAATAATTAACAGATTGAAAGTTAATTCAAATAATCTAATAAAAGTAAAAGGTTGAGAACCATAAAAATTTCTAGGGTTCAACTCCCGACGGGCCCGCAACGATATCGGTGCTAATATAGGAGTCCAACATATATAAAAGTGAGAAATATGGTGGAATCAGCAAAAATAGAGGCACTGAATTATGAAGACTATAACATTAGTAGTTATAATTTACAAGATGAAAATA
>DASQLB010000367.1:0-2214 GCA_035630235.1 Nitrososphaeraceae archaeon
TAATATTTTCATCGTTTGTAGTAATCGACCATACAACGAAGCAATTATCTGAATAACGTTTGTGTAATTCTAAATCTCTCTCTATTAGAGTAGATTTTGTAAAAACATAATATGGAATTTCAAAATCTTGCAGAACCTCAATACATTTTCTAGTAATAGAATATTTTAGTTCTGCAGGCTGATAGGCATCAGTTGCCGAGGCTACCATTACAGGATGAATAATATCTCCTTTCCAAGATAGTATTTGTTTATATAACAAATCTTTAGCATTGATTTTTGCATATATCCGGTCATAAAATTCCGGAGTCCACTCATATGTAGCATAACAATAACCACATCGATGTTGACACCCATTATATGGATTTATAGTTAGACCTTTTTTTCCATATACAAAAAAATCATGAAGGATTGATTTACTTTCTTTAGCTAGAAATACAGGTACTGATTTCTTGTACCATGAAGATAAACTCATATGATAAATTGTAATTTTTATGTCTAATTAACTATAAAGTACTCTTCGATCAGGGGGAGAGGTATTGCTAATATAACCTTTTTTTTGAAAAATTAATAGGGTATATTATCAATTTTTAATTTATTTGCTATCCTTAAATATTGTATCATTGATTTCAGTATTTTTTACATTTCTTCGTATAGTTATTAATACTCTTTTTCCTATGAAATCAGACATGTATTCTTGATTACTCTCTGGTACTGGTATAGATTGAATATTTTCAATTTTTGTTAAAAAATTAATTATGACTATTTCGTCACTCATTTGAAATAACAATATAACAAATCTTGTTATTATATGTTAGACCACTCACGTTCTTACTAAAAGCACCAAGATAAATTCGAGATTTATGATAATTTATGTTTAATAACCAATGAATATTAGATCTATTTAAAAATTATACAAGTTTTGGGTTTTAACTATACTAATTTCACAAACTAACACTATTTTAATGTACTAATACTGACCATGGGACATGACTGATAAATTTCAACAAAATGATTGTATAACGACAATAATAAATTCCAAATGTGGCATACTATGACAAAATATAATGCAACTTTACCTCATCTCATAGATCATACCTAAATACTAAACCAAAATGATAAGCCATAATATGAGGGTTTATGAATTGCTTAATTGATAATGTATTATATAGGTTTAATTAAGGAACAAATTTATCTTAAACTATTAAATAAATACATTAAATATCAATTATAAATATTATTCTAATTGAGGTTATATAAAATAATATTCTAAATTCTCCTTTAGATATTCACATTGGAAATTAACAAACTTAATTCTCATTTTTTATTAATACGTCATAAATCATCATTTAGCGAGACTATTGTTTTATTTTACTTTATTTTATTAGAATTCTGATTATCTAGGTTTGGGATACGAGATATCTAAGTTTTAATATTGAATTTTTTAATTTATACTATGATAAAACTAGTTAACTCCTCTTTTTTAATCTTTATTACAGTTATATCATTAGCAATTATTTTAGCAATTTTATTTTATTTTACATATTCTGAGATTGAACGATCAGCAAAAGAGGTAGCATTAGGAGAAATCCAAAATGTTTCCTCAACTCAATCTTTAGACTCTGGAAAAATTATAGAAAATGCTCTCATGGATATAGTGACAAATCTTAAAACTATTGCAAATTCACCAACAGTTCAGCAATCAAAAGAAATTAGAGATCATATTATATTAATGAATGCAGCACAATCTTCAACTTACAATATAACTGACTATTATAGAATAATCGATAAAAATGGAAAAATGATCGCTACGAGTGATATACTTGATAATCATCAACAATATATTAAGTCAAAAGATCAAGATTTTAGCAATAAATCATATTTTACTATTCCCAAGGAAAGACACAAAATATACGTTTCAAATCTTATTAATTTAATCAACAATGTTCCTGAATTTTCTATTTCTATACCTATATTTGATAGAACAGTATTCAACGGAATAATAGAAGCATCTGTTAGAATTGATAAATTAGAAAGACTCGTGCAACAATCCATGTTATTATCTCAACAAAATGAGAATATGCTAGTGGACAGAATAGGAACAATTATGTTTACTACTAAGAAAGATATAGTGGGAGAAAATTTTTTTTCTGATAAAGTACAATCATTATTGTTTAATACCCTCCCTGCAAAAGAATTACACAACATCAACAAATT
>DASQLB010000368.1:0-3660 GCA_035630235.1 Nitrososphaeraceae archaeon
TAGCCCTACATTAATCTCTAAATACAGATATTACATTTTAATATAAAAAATTCATATTTTTATCGTTATATAATACAATACAATTAGTGATAAAAATAGTGGAACCTCTTACTAACACAGTCTAATTGATATAAAATATAATGCATATTAATAACTACAATGGAAAACGATAAAGATATAAAAATTGAGACAGATGAAGACGTAGGATTAGACGATAAAATAAAGGCAGGAGCAAGAGCTATAGGTAAAAAGATTGAAGACCCTGATAAAGATACTGGTGCAGAATATGAAGCAGAAAAAGCAAAAGAAAGAGTCATTGATTGATGGTAATGATTTAATCAGTATCAACAACAACTATATGAACAAAGAATATAGGAAAAAATATTAGTAAAAATACAAAGGTTCTCACTAAAACTATAGATAAAGGATTACAAGATTTATAAAAATAATTCAATTTTTATTTTTTACAAAATACTATTAATTACATTACTTAATTTTTCTGTTATTTCATCGAATCGTTTAGATAATATAACGTAATTAATTTTATCTGATAAATTAGTAATTGCATCTTGTTTCATTTTGTCGTCGTTCGTTTTCTCTTAATTTGGTTTATACCTTGTAATTCATCGATTGTAGTTCTAACTCTGCATCTTGCCATGTCTCCAATCATTAAATATAAGAATATCAATTGATACAATCATAGAGGAAATCAATATTGTAGTCCTCTAAAGCATTTAATATTATATTTAGTATCACTAAATTAATTATCAAAATAGATTTACTAGTGTAATGGCTTTAGAATACATTGTTCATCCATTATTATTATATAAATAATTTCTATAAATTCACATAATTATTTATATATTACATTCATTTCTAACAATGTTATGGATTCAAAAATTCATACGATGATAATGTCATCAATTCTTGCATTTAGTTTAGTTGCAGGAATACCAACCGTATTTGCGCAAAATGATACAGGAATGACCTCAGGAGGCGGAGACATGGGAATGGCCCAAGGTGATAATATGACACAAACACAAGGTGATAATATGACACAAACACAAAGTGGAGAAGTAGGAATGTCTCAAGGCCAAAGTGACGGCGACGGCGACGGCGACGACAAAGATGACGGCGACGGCGACGACAAAGATGACGGCGACGGCGACGACAAAGATAAAGATAACTAAAAGAACGAAGAATTAAACAGAATTTTTCTAACCTTATTTTTTTTTATAAAATTCAAGTAATTGAGCTAAATTATGTATAGAACTATTTTTTATTCTCTTTTTTATGAGAATAGTTAGCCTTTTTTCATCAGGTAATGGGAACAAAGAATACCTAATCTCGTGACCATTTTTTAGGTCTCTGTTCACATGTATATTCATTTTATCGATTTTTTTGCATCAAGGCATAGATAGATTACACTGAATTGGACCAGTTAACGTAAACTTTAATTGTTCTTTTCTTTGAGATTTCTAATGAATATGTTGTTTTTGATATCTTCTATATTATATTTTAGTAATTAAAATACAAGAGAACAATTTCTTTCCAATCATACTTTCATTTGTTTCTTTTGTCAATATTGTATATTTGGAGAATCCCTTCAATTGTGTATTTATGGTTACTTGTTAAGTTTATCTAGGATTAATTACACCTCTACCAAGAATCTTCCCGTTCTTTAACATCCTCAATGCTTTTGTGGCCTCCTCAAGTTTGAATTTATTAGAGATAATAGGTTTTATTATACCTCTCTTTGCCAATGAAACAAGCTCTATTAAATCATTCATATTTCCAGTATAAGATCCAATTAATTTGTAAGACTTAGTTGGCATTGTAATTAAATTCAATTTTAATTCACCACCAAAGAGCCCAACTAATACCAATTTCGCTCTTCTTCTAAGAAGATTCATATCAACATCCACTGTTGTGGAAGCATTAACAAAATCAATGACCGCATCAGCCCCCATTTTATCAGTTAATTCCATAACTCCTTTCACAGGATCTTCCTTTTTTGAATTGATGATGTCATCAGCTCCATTCTCTTTTGCTGCTTTAAGCTTATTGTCATCTCTATCTAATGCAATTATTCTTGAACCTGTGATTGCCTTTGCTAATTGTATCGCCATCAATCCAAGCCCTCCTGTCCCAACAATTACGACATTGTCACTAGGTGTCAGATTACCATTCTTTACAGCACCATATGCCGTAAGTGCAGAACATGATAAAGGAGCACTTGTATCAGTATCAAGTTCATCTCCAAGTTTAACTAAATATTTGTAGTTTGGTATTAGAACATAATCTGAATATCCTCCGTCATTATAAATTCCTAAGGATCTAGGTTTGTCACAAATATTTTCGTCTCCTGTTCTGCATGCAGGACAGAGTCCTTCCCCAATCCATGGATACACAAGAACCTTTTCATCCTTCTTAAAACCTTCTGTCTGTTCGCCTAGACTATCAATCACCCCTGCAATTTCGTGTCCTGGGGTCAAAGGATATTTTACTCCTCTATCAGTAGTTTTCAAAAATTGACCTTGTGGACCTTCATATCCTCCTTCCCATAAGTGTATATCACTATGGCAAACTCCAGATGATTGAACTTTTACCAATACCTGATAGCCTTTAGGTTTTGGAGTTTTATTTTCTTGTATTTGAAGAGGTTGATTAATTTCAATAATTTTTGCAGATTTCATTTCCTATTTTACCTATTTTGTAAGAAGCTATTTATTTAAATGTTGAATTCTTGAAATTAATCAAAGGACTTGGATTTGACTTACAGTATTTCCATCTCTAACTTTCCATTCATCCGAAAGTAGATATCTTACAAATTTAATAATATATGAAATAATGAGAGTAATACTTATTTTAGTCATTTATAATAATAATACTTAAAATTAAAAGATGTTTTTATTTTGGAATAAGGTTTATAGTCAAATTGGATAGTATTCTGTTATTAGAATCAATAATATCAGAGATAAAATGATATTTATCTTCTTGTTCTTTCCTTATTTTAATGTGACCAAAATTCAAAATCAGGCTTTGATCGTATAGCATATCTCATTAATTATAGGATTAAGATGACAGAATTTATCAATTGTGTATACACTTAATGGGTCATTAGTCATTTCATAAAGTGTAATTAAATCTCCATTTTATCGAAGTCTTGAGACAATTTTACTGTAACGCCATAATGAATATCAGTTGTAATGAAGATAACATTTTTAATGTGATCTTCATATAGGAACCTAAATTGGTTTCTTTCATTGCTTAATTAGAGTATTTTTTAGAATATTGATTTTCTTCTCAATATACATTTCAAATAATTCTAAAAATGAACCTTTTTGAATTTCGTTTGTTATAAAAATTGAGACAGCGTCATTATACTTTCTTATACTTGCTTTATTAGAATATTTAAAATTTGAAGACATGTTGTTTAAACGTAGTTGATAATCTTTTAAAGGAAAATCTGGATCTATTTCTACTTTATTATCTAATACTTCTACAAATTTATTATTTGTTTCTGGAATAACATAATATTCTTGAGAATTATTCAGGTTGAAAGATCCAATTGCTCCTATAATGTTATTATTATGAGGTCTATTTTCAATAGTAAAAGGATCGGTAAAATCGATGTTACCTTGATTATTAACACAAATT
>DASQLB010000369.1:0-2614 GCA_035630235.1 Nitrososphaeraceae archaeon
AATAATTTTTATTTGATTTATATTTATCATCCAATAAAATAGAAACCTATTGCAATAATGATATATACTGCCGTGAGCATTACTCCTTCAAACCAATTACTTCTACCATCGTGTGCAATTAGATTAAGAATAATAGCTGCAAGAAATAATGTAACTAATTCGTAAATTGTAAATTCTAATGTAAATGGCTGATTTGAAATTATTCCAAATATTACCAAGATTGGTACAACAAAAAGCGCTATTTGAGTTCCTGAACCAGCCGCTATTCCGATGGATAGATCAATTTTACCTTTTCTCGCAAGAATAATAGCACTACTATGTTCTGCAGCATTACCAACTATTCCAATTATAATAGCTCCAACAAATAATTCTCCAAAACCAAACTGCTTACTAGTTTCTTCTACAGATCCAACCAAAATTTCACTTATGACTACAACTCCAACCATACTAATAGCTAGCATAAAGAATGCCCTTTTCTTATCCCAATGTTTAGTGGTGGTGGTTGTGGTGGTGTCAATATTGTGATTGTTATTTTCTTCTTCCATTTGTGGAGAAACAAACAAGTGTTTATGAGTAAAAAATGTAAATACAATTCCTGCTATGTATACCGATAATAATATAATTGCTAATGCATCACTTAAAAATTGTATTTTAAGTTGGTTTTCAACTTCAGCAGGTTTTAGTATAGTACTTGATAAGACAGTTGGAATTGCCAATCCAATGATAGCTAAGAAAATCATAGTTGATTGAAGTCCTGCATTTTCACGACTGAATAGTTGTTCCTTTTTACGAATCCCCCCAGCAATCATACTTAAACCAAAAATAAGCATAATATTTCCAAGAATTGCGCCAGTAATTGATGCTTTTACAAGATCTATTAGCCCAGCATTAATAGCTACTACTGCAATTATTATTTCTGCTGCATTGCCAAAGGTCACATTTAAAAGAGATCCTAGAGTAGATCCATAATGTGTAGAAAGATGCTCTGTTGAATCACCTATAAGTTTTGCAAGTGGTATTAATGCTATTACCGCAATAATAAATATAATAATATGATCGGCATGAACTAAATCCAAAATAACTGAAATAGGTACAAAGACAAGGAAAAAATAAATAATAGAAGGTTTTGTAAATTTCAAGGTATTTTTGATAATGACTATAATCGGTTATTTCAATGTTTATTAATTATATAACACCATGTAGATGTTATTGTTATGTATACGTGATTTATTGGTAAAGATTCTACTAATAGTAAAACTATCTAAGTTATAGTTTAATTAGAAAATATTAATAGTAACTTTTTTGTTCAATAATTTATACTGTAAACTATCCACTCAGTTACCAATATAGATATAAATAAATGATTGTGAAATTCTAAATAAATTTTATATAAATCCAATATTAAATTCTACAATATTATATCATTTTAAAATAGTCATAATTTTTATTTTATTAAAAATATTATTAAATGGTAAAGACATAATATCAAACTATTATATCATAATTAATTAATCTAATAAAAATGATTATATCAATTTCTCTAGAGAACAATTCATTACAACTTTCGCAATTTCACGAACCAAATGTTGCCTTGATGAAACTAGGCTATTTAATTGAAATACGACATGGGATAGAATACCTATGTTGCCATTTGTATTCTACGTAATGTGACTATTTACTGGATACCTAATAGTGGTTGAGTCAATCTATTTTACCATTTCCCTTATTCTTTTAAAATTTATATAACCAAGATTGGAAAACATCTCTTTTTAATATATTTGATATTATTTTGATTTTTTTACTACTTGTTTTTCTTTTAATGCCATTATACCAGCGATAACAAATAAAATAAATCCTGGTATTCCAAAATAGGTAGCTGTAGCGAATAATAATATTCCATAAATAATTAAAGATATTCCCACGATCCTTGTATTTTTTATATAGAATATAGAAACTATTGCTGCTATATTGATAAGTAATACAAGGAAAACATGCAAAATAATACCCCCTAAAAAAAGCCCTAAAAGAGGTATACCAATTAATGAATTTATAAAAAAGTATATTAACAAAATTATAATACATACCGTTATTCCTAATGCAGTGTTAATTATTGTTAATTTTTTGTATAATTTCATTTTATATTTAATTGATAATGAATAAATTAAACTGATATATTTATGTAATTTTCAAAAAACAAATAGATGAGCAAATTCTGTAAATTGCAATGATTTTTTAAAGGGGTTTCTCTTATAGGTCATTTTTTGTTCTTATATCATGCCCCAATTATTGACATTTAATTAAGAATCACTGTCAATCTTCGATCTATTACAAATTGGTTTATATAATTTATAAAAAATCTTTTAATGGAAGTATTCTACCATTCTTTTAGAATTTTCATTATCATTAATTACTATAGAATGATAATTATTCTCTTCTTCATTTATTTCAGCATGAGATATAAGGAAGATCTGTTTAAAGCTTTGATCTTTCATCAAAATATTCATTATTACATTTCTTCGAAATTCGTCAAGGCTGGTCATAGGTTCATCCATTATAATAAAATTTATCATAGGCACTTTTTTTTCTACGTGTTTAAAAGGTCTAATAGTCGACA
>DASQLB010000370.1:0-3192 GCA_035630235.1 Nitrososphaeraceae archaeon
AACTTGAAAATATGCTAAATTTTCTTACTATTTAGACAATTGATCCTTAGCAAGAGCAACTTCTACAATCCATTCACATTTTATATTGACTTTGTCATGGTGTTTTACAACTGCTTCAGAGTCTGGTGCATCCAATAGACAGAAGCAAACACCATTCTCTTTGTTATACATAAGATTTACATGTCTAACCCCAAATTCATCCATTGGTAAATCTACCAATTCCTTAAGATGATCTTGTTTAAATGGCACTTTATGAACATCCAAAAATATCGGCACAGTTTCAATAAAATTTCATATTATTTAAACGATTTCAAAACGCACTAAAATTAAAAAAACTAAGCGATATCTAAATTTTTATATCTTAAACAATAATTATAGATAGTGGAGTCAGTTGATGATAAATTTTTCTCAGAGTTAAAATACGAACACAATGATGGAAAAGCATTAAATCAAATGTCTGAGATTATCTCAAGGACTACAAAAAATCTAGCATCCGTATTTGATCATCATTGGATTCATATTTTAGTTGAAAACTCTATATTTTTTGATACTATAGTTGATTTCAAGATCAAACAAAAAGGTATATCTATTAGATTTATTACAAAAATTACATCTGACAACGTACTTCATTGTACTAAAATAATGAAATTTGTAGAATTAAGACATTCGGATGTTGTTACTGGTTATTTAGGGATATCTGACAAAAATCAGTTCTTTAGTTACACTCAGCCTATTCCCAAACACGATAATGACGTGGAGAAAAAAAATGATAATTTAAAATTAAAATTCATTCATATAACCAATAAAGAATTTGTGCAGATGCAATATTATTTTTTTGAAAAACTTTGGACTTTATCCATTCCAGCAAGTGAAAAAATTGCTGAAATTCAAAGAGTCATGTTAGATACTAGTTTATTAAATACAAATATAACGGATATACATACAATCGTAGAAATCTTTCCTAAAGTTATTCAGTCTGCAGTAGAAGAGATTCTTTTATTCTTTCCAACAATTGATTCATTTTGGTTTGCAGAAAGTAATGGAATTATAAAATTGTTAGGAGACGCAATTAATCGATTTTTAAAAGTTAAAGTACTAATTCATATAGATATTGAGAATTCAAATATTAAGAAAGAAATTGAACAGAAGGTTACTGAGACCAACAGAATACTAGGAACATATATTAATTTTACTACAAAAAAGATAGATACCAAAACTATAATACTTTTAACTGATCAAGCAATTTCATTTTTAATATCTATTAAATATATTGATAAAGGAACATTCAAAGATTCAATAGAACTTGCCTCATTTTCTAACAATGAATTAACTGTTTCTGCACTACTCTCATTTTTCGATAGTTTATGGATAAGATCGGATATTGAAAAACAAAATATCATAAAACAGACATACTTTAAAATATTTAAAGAACCTCAACTTAAAGATGAAAATTATAGACGCAACTGGTTTTTTGAACCTACAAAAAAGGAATAGATAATAAAATAATTAATAAGGGATAAGTACAAAATCTAATTCTTCAGATCATTTGTATATTCGGATTTATATACCGTAAAAAAATAAAATATAATATAATATAATATAATATAATAATGACATCAAGGTTTCACTTCCAACACTACTAGATTGATGAATTTTACTGTACTACGGCATCTATAGATCGATAAAAGTATTTGTATGGAATCAATTCTATGAGATGATTATTACATCCTTTTGTAATGGGGTAAAATCAGAATTTTTCTTGGTTTTCCTCGTATTTTAAAACATATAATATGATGACTAGCGCTTCGATTATTATTTAGGTGTCTTAAATTGATTGTTCTTGATCTTAAAACGATCGCAGTGCTGTGGTTACTTAGTCTCACTGATAATTTTGTTAAAAAATAAGATTAAGAGTTCTGTTTTATTTTCTTAATTAAATTTAACCCATGAGATTTTAACTCATCATCAATTGTGCTACTAATTAATTCGTTTATTGCATCTATACCATTGTTTTTGTAAGCAGATATAGTATCAAGCATTTTCCTTCGAAGTTCTGAATCAGTGGTTCTGCGAAATTGGGTTTTGAGATCCTCAATCTGTTTTTCTTCTGACATTTTCGTTAATCTTATTTTTGCAATAAGTCTTATATCTTTTTAATGTTCTTTCTAAACCGTAACACAATATTTTTAGCTATTATTTTTATTTGACTTGATTCTCCAAGTTTTCCATCTTATAACCCTTTTATTCTATATTATAATCCTGACAATATTTCGTGTGAATGTTATATTTTTTCATATACCTATTGTGCTAAAGGAGGTATAGGAATTTTAAAAACCGCTAGTACTAAATCTATGGATAATGATGCTTTCAGGATACTAATATGAAATCGATCCTATTTAACATATAATAAATATTTTATAGGAGAAATTACAACTATCCCTTCTAGAAATTATCCACTATAGTAATAATAAATAAGATTCTAAACTATAGTGATTTAAATAACATGTATTATTTTTCAAATCTTTTAGTTAATTCAATAAATATAGTATTTTTGGATTTGAATTTACTGTTTATTACTTTTCTTGCTAGGTATTTTCCAATTTGTTTTAATTCTCTTACTAAGTACCATAGTAATAGTTTTTGGTAGATAAAATATTGCTCCAAAATGTTTTGAGGTAAATGAAATTAAAATATATGACACAATATCAAATATAATTAAATCAGAGTTGGATTTTGAGTAGGAACATAGTATATTGAATATATTAATATAGTACATATTCTTTATAATTTTAATGTATGAGAATACAGTAATATCTTTAACCTTTGTTGTCCATATATAATAAGTTATTCAGAGAAAATAATAATCAAAATAATAGTGAGGAACAACTAAGTTTATGTAATCAAAATGAATCAAATACAAATACATTTAGCAGTATCATAATAAGTAACTCGAATTATTGAATCTGCTAATAATATAATATTATACTCCTAACGAAATACTCAACATATCTTGAGATATAGGGATTTAGATGAGCAAATTTAGTATCATTAGACGAATTTCAATTTACACGTAAAAATTATATTTTATTATATGTCACCAAAATTTCCTTTGTTTAACTTGTGACTTTTTTATTAATTCGAATTATAACCAGACTTGAGAGTATTCATTTAATTTGATATTCAAACCAAATA
>DASQLB010000371.1:0-7591 GCA_035630235.1 Nitrososphaeraceae archaeon
GTTTCTGAAATTTTGTTACGTTTCCTAGAATATCTCCTGCTTTTTCAAGTATATTTTTATCTGACATATCTATTATTTGATCTCCTTCTCGTTTGGTGTCCATATCGAACACACAGCATATGGAAGTATGCTACCAGATACATTACCGTTTATATCTTGACCTTCATCTGTAACAATCATACAATGATTTGGTTTTATAAAATATTCACAGTTATAGCAGAAGTATCCTTTATGGGTATCAGAATCCTTAAACTCTTCGACCTCCATATATCCAGATGTAACCTTTGTTAGTTTGTTATGCTCAATAACAGTTTGTGGAATTTTTTGTGTTGATCCAAAATTTGAAACCATATAATATTATAAATGCTATATCATTTATATCAATTACAACTAGTTATTTTATTTTAGAGTATTGTAAAATAAAGCAACTATAACCGGAATTCTATCAAATTTTCTAATATATAACCAATAATATTAGTTGATTGTTGCAAAGAATATCTTCAAAAAATATAAATATTTATTATTATTTGTTCAATGTTTGGTTTAATAACTAAACCTTACATTAATTAAATAATTATAATCAAATCATTTAGTAGATATTAAAAATACGTTTTGGTAACTTTAGGATACGAAAAACAATCTTCAATTGTTAAATAGCATATTATTTAGTAAATGTTATGAGTTCATCAGAAAACGAAAATTATGAAGGAAAAGATCCAATGTCACCAGAGAAGATTAAATCTCATGAACCTACCGCAGTAAAGCGAGATCCAAATGATCAAGAAATTGCAGAAGGCGGACAGACAGGTACTAATACAGAAGAGGCAAAAGAAAAATATAAAAAACAAGGTATGACAAAAACATAAACTTTTATTTTTTTATTAATTTATTATTATACTTTTTTAATATTTATTATCCTTTATTTATTATCATAAATAGAAAATGTTAAAGTGAAAGTAGAAGCAGAAAAAGAGAAAATTAATGACGACAACAATAGTAAATGGCTACAACAACAATGACTCACTTATCTTATTCATAAAGTATTCAAAGGTTTCATATTAATTCATTAGAATCATATCAATCTGTAATATGTTATCTATTATTATATAGCTGGGTGAATTAGCTCAATTTTTTTGAATACTCGATGGACTTTACACTATATCATATCTAACAGGAAGTTTACAGAACCTTATTTTATATACAAAAAGGTCAAATATATATCCTGAACAATATATTTACAATTATATTAGTTAATAATTGATAATGTGAATAATTAAAATGAAATCAATATTTGTATAAGTTATATAAGAAATGAAGTAGATTCATAAATATTGAAGATTAAAAATAATCTAACTGCTTTACATTATAGTAAACAAAGGAAAACTGTAATAATAATTGGAGCAGTTCTCCTAATAATAGGTTTTATTGGGGCTGTAACAATAGGAACATTTGTTATAAATGATACTGCTAATAACAATCTAACTCCTCAAGGATATCCGAAAACGGAATTTTTAGGAATTTCTGCATTTTCCTATGAATATGGCTCAGTATTTACAGCAGTTTTAGGTATGTTTGTACTCATTGGTGGACTATTTGGAATGGATTCAAAGAGTAAAGAAAACTAAAAAATAATTTAAATCACATAATTAAGTCATTTTTAAAGGTTATAACAATTTCACTTTCCTAAAATATATTGATTCTTTGTATCAAAACTAGTAACTAATTTGCCTTTCTATGAGTCTATCTAAACTGTCTACGATCTCTATAGTCACTACCTGTCTTTCCTTTTTATGACTTTTATCGTAGTCTGATCTTGAAAACGTCACTGTCTGGAAGAATATTGTAAATATCATTCATATTCAATAGAACCATTAATCCTATAATGTAATTGTAAAACAAAATCAAATAATTAAAGAAATAATCTTATACTTGTATATTTTATGTTCTATTATTATTTATGCACCTGTTTTAAATACAACTTTTGTTACATCTTCTTTTTTATCAAACATATCATATGCTTTAGGAGCCTCATCAAGTTTCATTGTATGGCTTATCAAAGGCTTTGGATCTATTCTGCCAACTTCAATTAAATGTAATAACTGTTCATTATATTTTTTGACAGGACATTGACCTAGTCTAATTTGAAGTTCTTTATTGAATAATTGTCCTAAAGGAAATTTGTCATAATCTGATCCATACACTCCAGGTATAGAGATAGTTGAATATTTTCTTGCTGCTTGGCACATCCAATTTATCACCTGCAAAGGATTAGCTGGCTCATAAGCTGGATTGGCCACTTTTGAATGATCATGACCTTTATTGCCATTATTACTACCTGCTTTCATATGTCCTACTGCTTCGTAACCAACAGCATCAATACATATTGTCCCTCTTCGTTTAGTTTCTTTCTTTATTATTTCAATTGGATCTTCATTATCAAAATTAATTGTCTCAGCTCCTAGATCTTTTACTTTTGATAAACGGGTAGGCCAATGATCTATACAAAATACTCTGGCAGCGCCACGTAAAAAGGAACTAATTACTGAAAAGTAGCCGACAGGCCCTGCACCAAATACTGCAACATCATCTCCTGGTTGCACATTTGCAATATCTGCACCAAAATAACCCGTGGGAAGTATATCACTTAAAAATAAGACTTGTTCATCACTAGAAATAGCATCAGGTACTTTTAATGCTCCTGTATTTGCAAAAGGAACTCGTACAAATTCTGCTTGTCCCCCATCATACCCTCCCAACAATTGGGTATAACCGTAAGCTGCACCAACTTCACCATTGGGGTTAGACCTATCACATTGAGACCACAATTCATGTCTGCAGAACCAACAATTCCCACAACTAATGTTAAATGGAATTACAACTCTATCTCCTTTTTTTATTTCTTGAACTGATGATCCTGTATCTTCTACAATTCCCATAAATTCATGTCCTAATGTCTGTCCAGGTTCCATACCTTGTACTGTTCCATGATAAAGATGTAAATCTGATCCACATAGAGCAGTAGATGTAACACGCAAAATAATGTCTCCTTTATCTTTTATTTCAGGTTTTGGTTTATCATCTATTCTTACGTCTTTTGCACCATGATAAACTAATGCTTTCACTGTTGTATATTTACAACATCAATTATACGGATTATAGAATAAAGTAAATAAAAGAATAACTCATATTGTCTCTTTAATTTAATTTGTAATGATATCAAATTTAAATATTTAATTATAGTAAATTACATGATCTCTATTGTATTGATTTTGTTTATTATTTTATCTACATTCGTAATTCATTGAACAATTAATAAACCATATAAAAAATTTAAGATAATTAAATCTTCATATGAGAATGTAGATTATATATTGTGTAAAGGTAAAGTAAAACCAAATTCTGCCCCATTCTTTTTATATTTATTATTATCCCCTCCCCATATTTTTCCTCCATGAGCATCTATAATATTTTTTGAAATGTATAAACCTAAACCTGTACCTTTATCAGATTTTGTTGCGAATTTTTCAAATAGTCTGGGCAATACCTCGGGATCAATTCCTTTTCCTGTATCTTTTATTTTGATAGACACAAATTCTTTTTCTTTAGTATTTTCATTATTATTAATAGTATCTATGAATTTTTCTGTATTGATTGTAATTACTCCATATTCAGTAAACTTTAAAGCATTCCCTAACAAATTAGAAAGTACTTGCTGTATTCTATTTTTATCAGCGTATACAAATAACGGCTCGGCAGATAACTCTGGATATATTAGCTGAATATTGGTATTTTTATCTCTGTCTTCTTTGTTTGATTTTATTACGCCATCTTCTTTTTTCATCTTTGCTGTTAGGTCTTCAATTAAATTTAGTATTATTTCTCTTAAATCAAATTTGCTTTTTTCAAGTCTTAAGGTACCACTTTCTATCCTCGATACATCCAAGATGTCTTCTGTTAATCTATACAATTTTTCAGCATTTCTTTTTACAGGTTCTAAATATTTTTGTGTATTTTCAGGAAAAGCATCTATCATTTCACAGTATCCAACAATAGACTGAGTAGGCGTTCTTAATTCATGGGCTGCAACATTTATGAATTCTTTTTGCATTCTATCATTTTTATCTAATATTTCATTGGTTACTGTAAGTTCTTGATTTACATTTGCTAATATTTGTAGTGATTCTCTCAATTCTTCTGTAGTATTCTGCAGTTCATCATTTGTAGTTCTAATGCTTTCATATAATTCTGTTTGTGTCCAAAGAGTATCAAAAATTGATATATAGGAAAAAACAGTAGTTGGAGTGTTAGAATATATTGACGATCCAATTGCTTCTAAAAAACTATTTTTGGAATCATCTTTTAATTCAATAACCAATAAATCTTTTTTATCTATGATTATACATCCAGTATTGATCGCCGATAATGATTCTATTCTTCTAAATTCAATATTTCCTTTTTGTTTCTTTGTATTTTTTATTCTATTGTATATACTTGTAATATCTTTCTCTAATTTATTGTTAGCAGGAGTCAATATTTTAACTAATAATCTGTTACTGTCTTTTTCGTAACTATTAGTGTTATTATAATTATTATGTAATAATTTTTTTTCTATAATATCGAATATATCTATTTTTCCATATCTAAAGAAAGCATTTATTGATGGAAGGATGATTAAGATTTCTTCAGTTGCTTTTTGTACATGGCTGATCAAAAGCTGTTGAGTTTTATTAGGATTTTCGATTAATTCTGTGAATCCCTCTTCTCTATTAAGATGTGATCTTATATCATTAATTTTTATTTTAGCATCCAAACTCTCATTCCATAGCTGTTCAAATGTAGATTTATAATATTTTATAAGCGATGGATCTGGGATAGAAAGTACATAAGAAGTATCTATTTTTTCAGATGTACGCATAGAAAGATTAAAATTTTTATCTGATACTTCAAAATTGATTGGTAGAGGATTACTGGTATGTCGTATGTGAACACCTTCTATTTCAAGAAATTTTGCTACTATTTCCATATTTTGTCGATTGATTTTCAAGATACATCTTAAACCAATATCGTTTTTGTTTACAGACGGTTTCGACTTGCTATTTTGATTCATCCTTTTTAACAACAATGTTTTTGCTATATTCTCTTTAAATAATACAAAATAATTTTCATAAATTTTTCTTAATATTTCATCTTGAAAATACCAATCTCGTTTAATGGTATCTTTCAAACTATTTATCATAAATTCATGGAATTGAGTACTAGTTTCAATAAGTCTAGTTTCTATTTGATCTTTTTCTTCTTCTATTTGCTGAATTCTTTCTTCTACAGTTATTGCATTATCCCATAAACTTTCAAATTTGTCAAGATGTTGTTTCACTACTTCTTCCAGATAACTATACAGAAGTTGAGAAGAACTAGAAAATGGTAATGGGTCTATATCACTGAAAAATTCCTTCTCAGTTACTAATAGAATACCAATGACATTTGGTAAATGCCTAACTTCTGCTGTAGACATCAACTGTCTACACTGTTCTATATTATCTTCATTGATTTCTGTAATACATCTGAGTTTTACGCCTCGACTTTGAGCATTTCTATGGCTATTCTGTATTTCAAAATTATATACATAACTTTGTAAAAAAGAGGGAATTAAACAAACATTTACAACGCTTTCTGCATTATTAAGCATTCTATTTACTCTTTCTAAAATATCTCCTGAACCTTGAATTACTTCTATTTTATTATGAAAATAATACTTCTCATTCAGGATTAGATCACTTATTTAATTGCTCATTAATTATATATATATATTGAGATATTTGTATTTAAGAATAATTATAATTTAAACCAATTATAAACACTATTATCATCAATTTTTTATGTTATGCACCAATTAAATTGCATATACATTCTCGGAATATTTTATAATATGTTATTATATTATAGTGTAGATAAACTACTAATATTATATTCTTGATATAAATCTCTTAATTTGAAATCATCTGCTTCCTAATGTTCTTATTATTTTAAATTTTTATCAAATTTATTGATGATATTAACAAGGTCAATACCTCGCATAATTTTGATATTATTTTGTGATGTCAAATATTCGAGTATATTTTTATACATTCGTCCTCCTTTCATTTTCAAAACATTGTCATGCCAAAGTAGAGTTATAATTTTGATATCAGACTCGTTTTTGCACATTGCGGTAGATATAGTTTCTTCAAAAATACTTAAGATATTTTCTTCCGTTACTCCTAAATAGGAAAATAAATATGTGTCCATTATAGTTATAGGGAATTCTATTATACCATCAATTTTTCTATGGTTCATATCATCAATACTAATACGATTTTTATATTTTTTCATAGTTGAATCATAAGTAAATCCAATTTGATGTAGTTTTGATAGTAATTTGTTATCAAAAGTAAGATAATGAACTCTATTGCCAAAAATCGGTTTTCTAGTAAGGATTTCTAATTTGGTTTTTTCTGTATGAAGCAGATCTATATTTTTGACGGAATTACCATCCGAATGTAATCCTATCTCCCAATTCCCATCCATAAGAGAAGTAATTTCTTTTTCATAATCTAAATAAGTTCCATTTTCATAATGAGTTCTGAAAAAAAAGGTGGACCTAATACCAAATTTCTCTTCCAAATCCATTATCTCTAAAAAATTATAATACAAATTTTCTTGATTAACTCTCTCTAATACTGAATTTTCAAATCTATCTTTCCTAGCAATAATATGTTCTTTTTCTGGTCCTTGTTTTCTCCAATCAACGTCATGAGATAAAAAGATATATAATATCATATCAGCTATTCTAATGTAGCTATATTGATTTTAACTTATCACTTGTTATATCTAGTTTAATGGTAGATTTATTTGTATAAACCCCTTTTTCTTCAGTATCATTTAGTATGATGGCGCCTGCACCAATTACAGTCTCTTTAGCGATTTTTATACCATTTCTTATAGTCGCATTCATCCCTATAAAACAAAATGAATTTATAGTAACATTTCCTGCTATTGCAGAATGTGAAACAATAAAACAATGATCTTTTATAGTTGTATGATGACTTATTACGTTACCTGTCCAAATTATTATGTCATTACCTAAAGTAACAAAAGGTTGAATAACATTTTTTTCAAAAATAAAGCAATTTTCACCCATATGAAATTCTTCACTAATAGAAGTAGTAGGATGTACGTAACTTATCAGTTTATATCCTTTTGTTTTTGCTTCATCAAATACCTTTGCTCTTTTCTTATTCATATTAGTATATCCTATAGCTATAAACATATCAAATTTAGCACAAGGGTAAATATTTTCAACTGTTTCAAATGCAACTACAGGTAAGCTACAAAATACTTTATTATCTTTTAGAGCCCATTCATTAACTGTAAAAGCTACAACTTCAAATTCTGAAGACTGCTTTAGATAGATATAGATAATTTCTGCAAAGTTACCTGTGCCAAAAATTACAACCTTTCTCAATAAAATTTTTAAAATCTACCAAGTATATGGATTTTTGTTTTTAGTATTATATAAAGCATCTAATAGAATGATAATTCTTTAATGAAATAA
>DASQLB010000372.1:0-11672 GCA_035630235.1 Nitrososphaeraceae archaeon
GGATAAAACCTCCAAAATACCACATTAGCGACATAATAAAAGATGCTAAAATTAAAGAAAAAACAACAACAGATTCTCTTTTTTTCTTGGAAAAAGGTAGTGATGGAGAAAAAGTAGAAAAAATGGAAAGGATTTCAGTAGAGAATGCATTAAAAAGAGCAATAGAAAATAGCGATGATGCATTTCTATTTCCACCCTATAGTGATTTAATAAAATATATACGAATTGATGGTAAAACAGCATATGATCTTTTAGAGGCCGAGAGAAAAATGATGGAGAAGTTATTATCTAATATCGATTGTTATATCCTAAAAAGTAGCGGAAGAAATTGGTCTGACATGCTACTCAAGAAATTCTCCACATAATTATAACTTCACTCATTTTTTTGAAATAAGAGAAGAAAATATAATGATAATTTTTTGAATATTGAAAACAAAATGCATGTTTTATACTATGATAGATTAATCGAAAAAATATATTAATAAACAGAAAAGGATGGAAAGAAAAAGATTAATCCATATCCATTCCGGGCATACCGCCCATTCCACCCATTCCGGGCATACCGCCCATTCCACCCATTCCTCCAGGCATACCGCCTCCGGGTGGGCCTCCTTTCGATTTACTTGATGCAATAACGTCATCAATTCGTAAAAGCATACAAGCTGCTTCAGTAGCAGATTTGATTATTTGTTCTTTGATCACAACAGGTTCCAAGATATTTTGTTTAAACATATCTGCAACAGTTGTACTCCTTACATTCACACCAGTCCATTTCAGTCCTTTGTTTTGTTTTGCTCTTAACTCTGCCATTGTGTCTATTGGATCCATACCTGCATTAGTAGCAAGAGAAATTGGAATTGTTTCTAAGGCCTCTGCAAATTTAATGACTGCTAATTGCTCTCTACCTTCTAAACTGCTAGACCAATTTCTTATATGTGTAGCAATGTAGGCTTCTGGCGATCCTCCACCTGCTACTATAAATGGTTTTTCCAAAACATCTTTCATAACCATCAGTGCATCATGAAGAGAACGGTCGGCTTCATCTACGACTCTTTGAGAACCACCTCTAACCAGAATGGTTACTGCCTTTGGATTTTTACATCCTTCTATGAAAACCCATTTATCAGTTTCAACTTTTCGTTCTTCGACTACGTCAGCTGAACCGAGGTCTTTTGAAG
Source organism: Nitrososphaeraceae archaeon (assembly GCA_035630235.1). Classification (GTDB taxonomy): domain Archaea; phylum Thermoproteota; class Nitrososphaeria; order Nitrososphaerales; family Nitrososphaeraceae; genus TH1177. Next base: position 1,179 of record DASQLB010000372.1, read on the forward strand.
AAAGATCATCAATATTATTTACAAGTCTTGCGCCTGTGGCTTTGGTTAGTTTTAGCATATCACTCTCTTTAACACGTCTAACTGCAAGTATACCATCTTTTGCGAGGTAGTGTTGTGCTAGATCATCTATTCCTTTTTGACATAGCAAAACATTCGCCCCTGAACTTTTAACTTTTTCTACCATTGCTCTTAACATATTATTTTCCTCTTCAAGGAACATTTGCATTTGTTGAGGATCACTGATTCGGATTTCTGCACTCATTTCAGTTTTTTCTATTTCTAATGGAGAATTAATCAATGCTATTTTCGCTTTTTCGATTCGTTTAGGCATTCCACCATGTACAACTTCTTTATCAAGAACTATTCCTTTAATAAGAGAAGTTTCCTGCATAGAACCACCTGCTTTTTTTTCTACTTTGATATTGTCAAGATCAACTTTGAGAGTTTTTGTTTTTTCATTTAATTCAGCGATCATTTGTGTAGCGTCTACGACTATTTTACTTAATACAGGACTATCTTCTGACACTAATTTGGAATACATACTAGTATTCGCGATTTTTGCTAAAAGATCCCTATCATCAGTTTTTACTTTAATAGCGATTTTATCTAATATTTTAAGAGCTTCAATGGAAGCAGCAGTATAACCATCAACAATAACTGATGGATGAACGTTTTTGTCAATCAGTTCTTCTGCTTTTTCTAATAATGAACCAGTAAAAATGACTGAAGATGTGGTACCATCGCCGACTTCATTATCTACTGATTTGGCTACTTCTACGACCATTTTTGCTGCTGGATGTTGGACATCTATTTCTTTTAGAATAGTGGCTCCATCATTTGTGATAGTAACATCTCCTAGAGAATCAACTAACATTTTATCCATCCCTCGTGGACCTAAACTAGATTTCACGACTTCAGCAACTAATTTAGCAGCAGTAAGATTGTTTTTTTGTGCCTCTCTTCCTTTATTTTCACGTGTTCCTTCTCTTAAAATTACGACCGGCATTCCGCCAGCACTTGTTTGAATTTGGCCCATACTCATATTCATTCACCTAATATAATAAACACATTTCAAATAATCCTATTTTTATAGTTTTACACGATTAATATACTTAATTTCATTTATTTACATCTAATTTTCTTTTTTTTTCCTCAAATTTAGATCGAAAATTGGGCACATTTATAATAAAACGTTCGTGTTTTCCTTCCCCTATTTTTTCAATATTATCAAATGCCTCTACAATAAACATTACTCTTCTATTATCAACAGATTCTATTATTGATTTTAACCTAATTGTTGAACCTACTGGAGTTGTAGCAATATGCTTAATATCAACAATGGTTCCAACTGAATCCCATTCCTTCTCTTTTAAAACAAAATCTTTTAGAAGTAATCTGCATGTTTCTTCCATTTCGGAAATCAACGAAGGGGTAGAAAGAACATTTTCGCCTTCCCATAAAAAACTGGTAGTCTGGTTTGAACTAGTCTTTACATCTCTAATTTTTGTAGTACCAATTTTTACATCAAATTTCAATTAAAATCAAGATATAAAACCACAATTCAATTTATTAAACTAATTGATATAATAAATATAATTGTAAATAAATACAATAAATTGTAAAGTAATCAAAATAAAAATAGAAGAATAATAAGATATTTAATTATGGAATCCATAGTGGATCCATTTTTTATCAACTAGAATTTTGGTATCTTTGTCAACTTCTACTAGTTTTTGAATATCTCGCATAAATCCTTCTTCTCTGGTTTTAGTAGTTGCATCTATTCCCATTTTTGAACCAAGGTTCAAAATTGGAGAAGCAGGGTCAAGTGTATCTGTAGGGGTATTATCGATTATAATTATATCTCTTTTAGGATCAGATTTTGTGGTAATTGACCAGATTACTTCATTTATATCATGCACATTAATGTCATGATCAACTACGACGAAAATTTTTGTTAGTGATAATTGGCCCATACCCCATAATCCCATCATTACTTTTTTTGCCTGGCCTGGATATCTTTTTTTGATGGATATTATAGCCAGTCCTTGGAACCAACCTGAAGCAGGCATAGAAAAATCAATCACCTCAGGTTGAAACATTTGGATAAGAGGAAGAAATGATTGTTCAATCACTTTACCTATATATGCATCTTCCAAAACTGGTTTCCCAACAACCGTTGTCAGATAAATTGGATTTTTTCTTCTCATCATACATGTCAAATTGAATGTTGGATACGGTTCAGGTGGTGTATAAAATCCAGTATGATCTCCGAATGGTCCTTCTATTCTCATTTCATTAGGGTCAACATAGCCTTCCAATACAATTTCGGAGTTAGCAGGGATTTCTAAATCCACTGTTTTGCATTTTACTAATTTTACTCCCTTTTTTCTAACGATTCCAGAAAAGAAAAATTTGTCCATTCCTTCAGGTACAGGCGCGATTCCACTAAAAATAGTTGATGGATCGGTTCCAATCACTATTGCTGTTTCAATAGGTTTGCAATATTCTTTCATTATTTCATAGTGTTGAGCTCCTCGTTTATGTGTCTGCCAATGCATTATAGCTTTTTTTTCATTTACGATTTGAATTCTATAGACACCGATATTTCTAATTCCAGTTTCTGGATGTTTGGTAATAGTTAATCCAAATGTAATAAATTTCCCTGCATCATCTGGAAAAGATTTTAGAATTGGTAGTGAATAAAGATTAGCCTTTTCCTTTTCAATTATTTCTGTCACAGCACCAGATTCAACGTACTTTGGAGCATACTCGCCTAATTCAGATAATCTCGGAAGCATCTTTAATTTATCAAACAGGTTAGAGGGTATTTTCAATTTTGTTAAATCCGTAATTCTTTTACCAATTTCTCTGAAATCTGAGAGATTGAGAGCAGTTTTTAATAAATCCATGGTTCCAAATGCATTACCTAGTACTGGAATATCATATCCTTTTACATTTTCAAAAAGTATAGCAGGTGAATTTCCTGAATACATCATCCGTCGCATAATCTCTGCTATCTCAAGATTTGTATCCACCTCGGTTTTTACACGATGCAATTTGCCAATAGATTCCAAAGTTTCAATGTACTCATATAAGCTATCAAAAGCCATAAATCAACAAGTAACTAGTTTAGAGAGTAATAAAAAGAGCTCTTTTCCTTCAAAAGAATAGATTTAGTGAGTCTGAACATGGTTTAACGGTTTTTGATTATTCCCCAAATTATTACTGCAGAGACAAAACCAAAAATACCTAGTAGGATATGAAAATCAACAAAATTTAAAGTATTAATTATTGACTCAAATTCTGAATTCATATTATTGGTTGGTTTAATTGTTATCAATTAATTATTAATTATTTACAAAAAAAAAATTCACCTTTTTGTCTATAGTTCTTATTATATTGAATATAATAAAAAAAATTGAAAAGTGCTAATCAACGTGAAATATCAATAAAAACAATCCCGTATTTGTTTTAAAATTCTTGCTGTAGCTCCCCAAATTATTTCACTATTATATCTGAATGAATATGAATCACTAAAATTTTTGTAATTAAAATTACTAAGACATTTAAATAAATTAAATACAGGAATGTCCAATACTTCAGAGACTTCATCAACTAATAGATTAGTCTTTCTAATACTATCCTGAAAAGTAACAAATGGAATTATTGCAAAATTAGAAGTTAATGTTCTTACAGTTTGGAAACATCCCAAGATTTCATTTGAATCAAAATTTAGACCTATCTCTTCTTTTGTTTCCCTTAATGCAGTATTTAATAATGATGAATCTGTTTCTTTGAATGTTCCCCCTGGAAATGAAATTTCATTTTTGTGATGCTTCAACAGTGAACTTCTTTTTGTTAAGATAATTTTTGGTTCATAATCCCGAAAGTGAATAATTACAAGAACAGAAGAAAGAGTAAATCCAGATAATTTCAATAATTGGACATCTACATCAATTGTGGAAAGTCTAGGAATAATCTTTTCTTTGAATTGATTTTTATCAATATCCAATAATATAAAATAACTATAGGAATATTTTAAAATTATAGATTTAATAATTAGAAATTGGTTTTGACTAAGAAAAAGAATTGTTAACCAGACGAAAATGAGTAAAATGAAATCACTTAAAATACATGTATAGTGATTTTAATAATAGTGCAAATAAATCCATTATATTTTATATTCCATTAGGGGCAAATTAAATGACAGTAGTTGATAATTAGATATGAGTTAAATCCACCTAAAATATTACCTAATAATTATTTTAGCAATTCAAATTTTTTAAGTGATATAGCGAATGTTAAAAAAAAGGTGATGGTACTTGATGAGTATATCAATTACCTTCATTTTACTGATTCAGTATTAGGAATTCCGAGATTATCAAGTTTAACTATGGCCAGCATAATAAAAAAATATAATGCCAAAATGAAGATTTCATGTAGCGTAAGAACAAGAGATAGAAATTTGCTAACGATGTATCAAACTATTTCTGATTCTATTCTACTAAACCTTGAAAGTTTACTCATCATACTTGGAGATGAACCAAGAAATGATTTAAAAACACAAGAATTATTAAAACCTAGTCACGTCGTTAATCAGCTTAGCTCTCAAGGGTTCAACAAATCGATAAAATTAAATCTGTCAATTCCAAATAAAATAAGAAACATCAATACCATCAAAAGTAAAATTGATGCTAAACCTAATGCTTTTGTAACTCAATCCATCGAGTCATTAAAAGATTTAGAAAACATAATAGATCAAATCAGACCTTTTGATATCAAGGTAGTTGCATGTATAATGGTACCCTCGGATAAGAACAAAAAATCAGCTGAGTTAATAGGTCTTAATTGGAAAGAATATGAAAAAGAACCTATAGAATTTATTAAAAATTCTGGTAAGATTGCAGATGAGGTTTTAATAACTTCCCCCAATCATTTCGCATTGGCAACAGAAATATTAAAAGAGTTAAAATAAATCAGGCTTTTCTTTTCTTGAATGAACCATCTCTGATTTTAATTCGTAAAGAACTTGTCTTTGAAAATCTTTAAGATTATCGTCTTCAGTTAGCCTAGGCCGTCTATAGTCTATTTTTATATTTTTTTTTATTTTACCTGGTCTATTAGTAAATACTACTACTCTATCACCAAGACAAACAGACTCTATAATATTGTGTGTAACAAAAATAATTGTTTTATTTGTTTTTGCCCAAATTAATTGTAATTCAACTAATAACAAATCACGAGTTTGAGAATCAAGGGCAGCAAATGGTTCATCCATAAGTAATACCTCCGGATCCAAGACTAGTGCTCGAGCTATAGAGACTCTTTGTTTCATACCTCCAGAAAGTTGATAGACATATGCTTCTGCATATTTTGTCAATTGCATCATGTCAAGGTATTGCATGGCTATTTCTCTTCTTTTGATTTTTTCAACTTTAGCTATTTTTAATCCAAATTCTACATTATCTATTACTTTCATCCATGGAAATAGAGCATTTTCTTGAAAGACCATTATCCTATCTGGCCCAGTCCCACTAATTGGTCGACCATTTAATACAACTTGTCCTTTTGTTGGATTATCTAAACCTGCTAAGATATTGAGAAGAGTAGACTTTCCACAACCAGAAGGACCGACAAGACAAACAAATTCACCGTCATTTACTGCCAAATCAATATTTTCAATAGCATTAATAAGAGTTGATTGTTTTCCATCATTTCTATAAAATGACTTAGTAACGTCTTTTATTTCTAATTTAACCACCTGAATACACCACCATACATAGAAACCTCTTAAAACTCGGAAAGAACAAAACTTAATTCACCATAGACTAGGATATAATTAATGAATAGGTAAATACTTTTAAAAAAGATAGTTTTAAACTTTATGAAATTTTGGTAAAATTTATTATCATGGTTATTATTGATGGAAGTATTTTTAATAAAAATAAACAATATTATACGCTTTGTCCCACAAAAAATTGGATTAGTCTCATTCAATTTTTAAATTAATGTATATAAAGAGCAAATATAAATAATAGCATTAGAGTTCTACCTGTTTAATCTAATTTATTCTCTAATTTTTAGTATAGATAAAATATCAGACATCGAAGCATTAGTTTTCAAGCCAGTAGGACGAAAAATTGTCCTTGATGCACGATAACCTGAACAAATAATCTCCTCAATAATTTTACTTAGTTTCTTTGGACTGGTCCTAAGCATTGAGCCTATTTCGTCTACTGTGAAGTAATAAGGTATATCATCTAGTTCATCTATACTAATATCAAATAATTGTTTAGTTTGTTGGTTTTTTTTATCGTTAGTAAAATCACCTGAAAAATATTTTTTTATTAAGTTTAAAATCATATTTTTATCAAATAATTTTCCGGTCCAGAGCTGACCAGAGACGTTAAATTTACTACTGCATACTGGACATAAATCTTTTGAATTTATACTAGAAAAATTTCTTTCACCACATTTAAAACAATGTTTTATGTAGCCTATGTTATCAAAAACCATGTTGGCCTTTGAATTACTTATTGATACTTTTAAAAAGACACGAAAATAATGTCTATTTGAATGAACAAATACAGGTGTCAAAGATATTCCCAATCTTGCAGCAATTATTGCAGTTGAAGATACTATTAATCGTGTGGCAACTTCATTCGAATAGGTATTGTTTATTGATAAACCAAAATATTTCCTAAGACATACATTTTGATATATTCCACTTAAAACTGCAGTATCAGTTGCCGTAATAGAAATTAATCCTTCATCTTCAACAGCTCTGAGAACACATTCAATAAAAGGTGAAGGACTTCCAAATGGATCCAAATCTACTATCGTAAATCTTTTGTTTCTTTCTGTTGGCCTAGAAATAAGAAATTTACATACCTCATTTATTGAAAAAAAACATTTTTCATCGATATTGTTTAGTTGTGCCGATTCTTTTGCGGTTATTATGGCTAGTTCATTAATATCATTTATGTAAATTTTGGAAACTTTGGGTACTTCCACTGCTACTCGGAGTCCTCTAGATCCAATTCCTCCAAATGCATCAGCAAAGGTGATTTGATTATTTTTAGTGTTATTATATTCTTCTAAAAAAATATTATAAATATAAATTGACAAATCTCTATTCAATCTTGCAAGAGGATTAAAAAAAGCAGGATAATGTGGTGGAACCTTTTCTTGGAGCGAATTTTTTGGAACAAGTAATTTTGTTTGACCTTCTGTGATTTGTATAAAATTATCCATAATTTTATACATTAATAGAAGTTATTTATTATATAATTACCAATATGGTTAATCATTGGATAGAAATTTTAATGTAAGAGATTGAATTAATGAGAAATATTAATTTGCTAATATGCGGGATTGACGAGGCTGGAAGAGGATCTGTCATAGGTCCTCTTGTAATTGCTGGTATAAATATTAAAAATAGCGATATCAAAAAATTAGAGGAAATAGGAGTAAGAGACTCCAAAGCTTTAACCAGAAAAAAGAGAATTTTTCTATTTGATCAAATAGTAAATATTTCAGAATTCATTTGTATATATAAGATTGATTGTAAGACTATTGATGAAAATGTATACCAAAGACAATTAAATAAATTAGAAGGAGGAATAATGTCAAGAATTATTAAATTCCTTGCAGCTGATATTGCCTATGTGGATTCATGTGATGTAAATATCACTAAATATACAAGCTATCTCAAGTCAAATTTAGATTTTAAAAATAATACTAGTATTATTGCTATGCATAAGGCAGACAGAATAAACCCTGCTGTCTCCGCAGCTTCAATAATTGCAAAAGTAACAAGAGATAGAGAAATCCAAATCTTGGAAGAGAGTTTTCAAAATATTGGAAGTGGTTATCCATCTGATAAAAAAACTATGTATTTTATAAATAACTGGATTAAAGAATATAAGGAATTTCCAGACTTTGTAAGAAAATCATGGAGACCTATAAGAGAAATAACATGTAAACAAAGTAAGATTTATGATTTTAATTGATTGTAAGTTGCGTATATCAATCCATGATCTTTATCATAAGGTTCAAGATTTAAAATTTGTTCTATATTAAATCTACTATTTTCTAGTTTTTTTGCTTCTTGAAGTATAACTGTTCTTGGATCTTGAGTTACATCTATGCTTCGAGTCTTTACTACTAGCAATATTTTACCATTATCTTTAAGAAAAGTTTTACAATTGTCTATTGCTATTTCAGTTTGATCAGGTTGAGCAATATCACAATATACAACATCAACTTCACCATATGTAGAGAAGTAGGAGAGAGGTTTCCTTGCATCTTCTATTATTGGAATAATATTCTCTCTTTTAGAGGCAACATTTTCAATAAGTTCTCTAGCTACACGAATAGAAGATTCTATTGCAAAAATTACTCCAGAATTACCTATAATATCTGAAATGTGGCTTACTGTAGTTCCAGTAGATGCACCTAAATAAAGAACTTTTGTTTTGTTTTTTATAGGAAGATTTTTTAAACCTTTGACTAGAGCAGCAGCAAGTTTACTTCTAAATATATCCCAGAGCCGATATTCTTCTTTATCGATTGTTATTAGTTTTTCATTATACACGGTATTTCCCTTAATTAAATTCAAAGTAGCTAAATGTTTTTGGCCATTAAAAATAACCCATCTGTACCCATCAAAGTCATTATTAAATTCACTTACAGTACCTGAGTAGGACGGATCTGATGATGAGGTTAATGATCTTTGTTCTTCTTCAGTGCTGCTATTTTTCATCCAGATACTTAATTAATGAATCGTTAATTGTTATTTAAATATAACACATCGGCTTTTACCAAGGAAAATAAATAAATTTTTGAATTAATATCTTTTAGAAAATTTGTTCTTCGCATGTTTTTTATTGAATTTATTAAATCTTCTTTTTGGATTTTTATTATAATTCATCATCATTTCGTTTCTATATGGCCTTTGTCCACTAAGTCTTGGTTCTTTATATTTTTCTTGTATCTCAGCTATTCGTTTATTCAGTTGTTCAGAAATATGTGCCTCCTTTTCGCCATTCCTAAATAGATCTATTCTTACTGCAATAGCTACCTTTGAAGCAATTGCTCTAGCCATCTTTCCTCTTTGCCATTTAGGTGCAGAATGTAATATAGGATGTTGGAACAAAATTCCATGTTTTGGGGGAGGAGCTCCTGTTTTTAAGGATCTAAAAAGTGCTTTTTCAGCACCTATAATTTGAATAGTACTAGATGGCATGACAGAAAGTTTTTGGAGACTGCCAGCTTTAGCCATTAATCTTGCGCCAACAGTGGCGGTTAATATATCCTTGATGTTTGGAGCAATTTTTTCCATCATTTCCTCAATTTGATAGGCAAGAATTCTTCTTAATTCAGTTTGCATTATAACTTCATTTGCAAGCTTTTTAATTATAGACAAATTTTCTTCTAATATATCTCCACCTTTACTTCTTTCAACAGCCACAAGTATCATTTCTGCTCTCTTACTTTCTATTCCAAGATTCTCCAGCATAGTTAAATCAATATTCGTTCGGTTTCCAGCTAATCTAACGATCTCAGCATAGGTAAAGATATTCTGTATCAAATAATCAAGTTCAGGAAAATGTAATCCATACCATTCACGAAGTCTTGCTCCTATCACATTTATGATTTTATCTAGTTCATCAAGAGCATTAATTGATTGACTGATATGAAGATCAAGTTTCTCTGAAATTCGTCGCACTTTGCTAGAAGAAAAATCGAGAGCAAATTGTCTTAGTTGTAGATATGCATCACGTTCATTTTCAGCAAAACCAGCCTCTATAAGGTATTTGAGTTTATGTTTTGAAATCTCTCTAATTTTTTCTGAAGACATTACATAAACATTAATTCCGGTATTTCGAAGATAAGATATCAAACCTATATCATTACTAAAGACGGAATCATAGCTACGTAATTTATCAGAGATATCCAGAAGTTCAGAATAATCACCATTTGAAATTAAAATGTTAGAAGATATAATATTATTGTATTTTTTTGAGTAAATTAACTTATTTTCGTTATCAAATACAAATGGTCCTAATTCAGACAAAATCATAGTACAATTTTTAGTCATTATGTCATTAATTGTTAAACAAAGCGATTAAAAAATATGTCTAATACTGAAGATTTTGTAGATATTAATAAATATCATTTTACTATCATATTTCGTAATTGTTTTTTAATTTCTTAAAAAATAAAAAGGATGTGTCTGGAGTCACTGCTAAAGATAAAAGCATAAAAAATCAAATTGAATATAACCGACGGGTAATTCTTACAAAACAATCTGCAGATGGAATTATTACATACTCAAAGACATGGCACCCTCACGAAGGAATACTTATTCTTCAAGGTAAAAGCAAGAAGAGTGGGGAAATACGTATTGACGGATTAGTAGTTCCTCCTTTTGCCTCAAGTGGGCCTTATTACTCGGGTTTCCCAACAAACGAGTTGCCGATGGACCTT
>DASQLB010000373.1:0-4491 GCA_035630235.1 Nitrososphaeraceae archaeon
TATGAAAAAAATAGCAGTTAGTTCAATTCCATCTTCATATGTTTTGATAACGACTTTAGTATACGCACTACTAGGAGCTATATTTTTTGAATTCGATAATGTTAGTGGAGAGGCGGACAACATTAATGTTAATGATGGCGATAATGCTGATAATAAGTCTTCATTTCCACAATTAATCGATGCACCTTGTAAATCTCCTTGTCCATCTACTGAAGAAATGTGCATCCAAATGTGTGTATAAAAACTATAAAAAATAAAATATTTTTTTTAAAATTCTTTTTTTCTATTTAATAATATTTTTTATTATTAACCTTACTATTGTTGTTATGATTCAATAATAGTAAACAGTATTTCATTAAAATAAGAGTAAGATTATTTAGATATTTAAAATTCTGCTAGATGTAGTAGGATTGTACTATTATTAGAAAATTATTTTCTAAATTATTTTTATACTATCAAATAGGAAAGCAAGTCTGCTTTAACAATGTATAACTAATTTAAGAAAAGTTTATGCACATTTTCCTTTGATATGAACCTTGTACACTTCTTTCTCTTTTAATATAAAAGCCTGGTCATGTCCCTCAAACAATTCTACAAGGTCTTTTATTTCTGCACTTACCAAAATTTCAGTTTTGTAGGTACAATATACAAGTCCGGGGATTCTACTATTATCATAAGCTTTTTCAATTGCCAGAGCTTGTTGTAATGAAGATTTTGCTATATCGTTTATAAGAAATCAATACTACATGAATTAGTTCAACTTGCACAAAAGCCATTACCATTATTCGATATTGTTTCACATCCAACTCCAGTAGAGGTTAGTTTGGAGTATAAAATAATTTAAAAATATTATCTATAAAGATAACTTGGAAGAAGTAGTGATTTAAAATACTCAATAGCAGAAATTAATAAAATGCAACACTTTTGTATTACAGTATTAAATTGAAAGTTTTTTTGAAGAAACTAAAAATATATATTCTTAAAGTGATTTTTGAAATAAAGTATGTTAATTCATTAGAAATTTGCAGAAATGGGAAATACTAATAGCTGTGAAACAATAGGAGGTAAAATCAAATTGATTCTAAATTTTATTATGAAACTATAATAATATCTTTTTAACTACATAATTGATATGATTACTTGTATGAGATGTGGAATAGAGAGTAAAAATACCTATAGACTTTCTCTTGCAATTTTCAATCAAGAATCTGAAAAGCAAGTAAGTGATACTAAAGTTTTTTGCAAAAAATGTTCTGATCTTTTATTTACTCTATTCTGTGAAAAATTTTATCAATAAAAAAAATTGTTTTTATATAATGCAATGGAATAGTACATGAAATGGAAAAAAATAACTCACGCTCTGATGATTATACAAGGCAAGGAAGAAATGGATCGATTAAAGATAAAATATTTGGAAAAATGTCAGAATTTATGGGGGAAACAGGAACTCAGGAAAAAGGATCATCGTTTGCTATTAAAACAATAATTTTTGGCCTATTTGCTTTGATTGGATTTATAATCCTTGTATATTCGATATTTGTAGCAGTTGTAGGAGAATCATTAGCATCAGTAGCAGATACTGTATTTGTTGCTGCAATTATTGGGTCTTTTACTTTGGTAGGAATAATTATTAGTCAATTACTCTTAAAGAAGTAAAACTTTATTCAAATAATTTTTAATTTCCAAATTATATTTTCATCGTCATATGGTGATAGTGATGAAAGTCTAGATTTTTACTTAATTTATGAAATTTGATATATTTTTAGTTAGATTAGTCTGGTAATTAATATTATGACTTTTAGGTCTACTGAGTTTCTCTAACTATAATAATTTGAAAAAATAGAAGAACAATAACCTTATCAAAATCATAGCAACAAGCGATTTATCATTTTACTTAATCCAATACCTAATAAAAATTAGTAATTGGAAATCATAATAAACATTAACCAATCTAATTCACTACTCTAATTTAGCAATATTATATTAGCAAGTATACATAATGCAGTTGAAAATATAACAAATCTTCTGCAAATTGGTTATATTGGACCTACTTGGCACAGAAGCACCAGTAACCAGTTATACATATTATTTCGACAATCCGCCATAGAGATATATCTTAAACCTAAGTCATTTTTTTTAATTTTTTATCCTGCTAAACTCAAATTATTATTTTTAACTTCCTTCTCTTAATGATTTTACTGTAATGGTTGATACAATCTTCTTTAGTCTTTGTTTGTATCTTCGAGCATAATTATAAATTATAACTGGATATTTAGGATGAAGTTCATTTATTTTATCATAGCATTCTATTTCTCCTTTACATTCTAATTCGTATGGAGTATTATTCCACCATGCATCTTCGTCATTATGATGCATGAATATCATTAGTACTGGTGGTCTTAAAGTATATTAGTAATTAAACATGTATATTATCAGTATTTTTTGTTGAGTATTTAGAACTATATAATAGGTTATTGTTGTTGAATATTAAGATCAATTTCTAAACCTACTATGAGACTTTCAGAAATTTATAAAAAGTCATCATAAGAGAAATTTTTCAGCAAATTGTCCTTTATGCAAACATGCTACTGATAGTATAGAAAATAATGAGATGTAAAGGGTGTAATCAAATTATATATAATGTGAATGGAAAGACATTAGGTTAAATTTGAATTGAAAGAATATAGTATAAAAGTAGTAAATGATTAAACACTATAAAAGTAATTAGTCGATTTGATATCCTTTGGAGATGTGAGGATAAATTATTATGAAATAAAAATTTATAGTGAAAGTAATAGAAAAATATTTAATATTTTATCAATCATCATTACAATCACAACAAGATTGCGATTTGGATTTTATTGTTTTATATGCTTCAATGATTACTATTGTTAACGCTCCCACTAACAAGGCTAGTGGAATTGATAGAACAATAGAATAATTATAAAATATTATTCCAATCGTTTCTGCAGTTAGTATACAAGCACTTTCTGCTGTAATCAATATAATTAAGCTTGTTTTGAGTATATATTTTAATTCTGACCGATTCCTTAAATCTGAAATTTTTCTAAAACCATTTATAAAACTTTTAAATGTTAGTAACATATTTGGTAGAAATCCTTTACTAGATAGTTGTTCCAAAATAGAACAACAACTCTCGATTTTTATGTTATTACTATATGAAGAAAAAGAATATCTTCCAAGAATAGTCATAAAAGTAGTAAATCCAGCAAGAGCATATCCTATAATATATGCTAATGTGATTCCTATTAAATTAAAACCAAATGTATACAAACCAATATTCTCACCTATTTCTGCAGCCATTATACAAAGGATTTCTATTCCAAGTGCAGCAGAATACATACTTTTAGTAGTGGTAAAAAATAATCTAGTTTTCGATTGGAGTGTTAGATTTGAACACAAAGATGTCTTTTTAAGTTTAAATTTATGAATTGTAGTACAACAGCAAATTTCCTTAATACAATTTCGGCATCTTATATCGTTATTCAAAAGTTCATTATCATTACAATCTCCGAGTGAGCATTTACATTCGAAACATACAATACCTTTTGCCATTTCTTACTTTTTACTATTTTCAAATTTATGAAGATAAAGATTTCCATCTTTTGATATTGTAGAATTATAGAAATTATTCATATATCAATATCGTTATTATGATGCTTTAAGATAATTTTGAAAGATAGATAAAGAAATTAATGTTATATCATGGGATTACTAATTTTAATATTAAATTTATTTTACCTTTAGTTCTAATTAATCTCACAAGATGAGCAGGACCAGATTACCAGTTACTTTCAACATGAGATGTGTCACAAAACTCACCAGTTCTGCATGTCATAAGATTCTATCACATTAAATTGTATTTGGATTCCATTTTACTAAAAGGTTTAATCTTACAATTTAGTATTTATGAATAGATAATACTTTGTATAAAAATGAAGACCTAGAAGAAAAGAAAGTATTAGGTTCAGGTGGTTATGCTTTTGTTAATCTGACAGAAGATGAAGAATTAAAATTCAATCTAGGAGTACCACATTTATTTTTGGGAAATATAGGTAGACTAGACAAAAAAAGATTTTTAAGGTATTATTGTAAAAAATGTGGAAAAGAATACTTAGGCTCTCCTCTATTATCATATGAGAATCCAAATGAAGAGATTACAGAAGATGTTATTTTACTAGAAAAAGGAGAATACAAATGTATGGTATGTAACAACATAATATCACAATATCGCAAATTCAATAAATAGATAGAATGAGATTGATTCTATATAGCTAAATATATTATTATACATGTGCATGTATAGAATATAAAAATCATTAAAATAGGGTATTAAATTACATATTATATAAATATGGATTTTAGAGAAAATGATAATTGCTATGAATATAGATGACTAATTTGAATGACGATAGATTTTATTATATTTAAGTAGAATTTTAAGTTCTACTATCATATAGTATTTAGCTT